>NZ_FUKI01000066.1 GCF_900163755.1 Crenothrix polyspora
TGTCTATTTTCATGCGCTTAGCATTGCCTGTCGCCTACTGTAGCACTGTTTAACAATGGGCACATGTGCCGAAAGTCATGGTTTTAAAAAAATTTTTGGCCTATAAAAACCGGCTACCAACTTAACGTCGGACAGCGGATCCCCTATCTACTCGGCTATTTGAATTTGCACCGCACCGTCAGCCACAGCAATCACTGAATAACCAACGCCGTTTTCTAAGACTTCGCCGGGCGTATGCCCTGCTGCTGGCCAATCTAATACAGCCAGTTTTCGCACTTTAACCAGCTGACCATTTAGTTTTGCCTTTGCTCCAACAGTTGGGTAAGCGGGGTCAAGAAAGCTACTCAATGCGGTAAATTTGCGCTCAATTTCACGTTTTGTTGCCTGCCAATCCAAACATATTTCTTCTTCTGTAAACGGGGCGGCATACGATGCTTTAGAATCGTCCTGAACAATGCCCAGATCGCCTGAAACCGCTTTTTCTACCCCTTCAGCAATCGCTTGGCGAATCAGGTTTATCCACACAGGAAAAATACTTCCTTTATTGATAATGTCAGGCATAGATGCAGATTGGCTACTCAGAATATTACCTGTGTCGTAGTCCGAGTTAATCCAATGCGCTGTTGCACCAAATTGTGGGGCATTATCATAAAATTGACGCATCACATTACAACCCCGATAGGCGGGTAATACAGTAGGATGGATGTTGATAGCACCATAGGTGGGCATAGTAAAAATCTCGGCTTTTATGCGATGCGGAAATGAAAGGCATAAAATGAGGTCTGGTTTAATTGCGCTAATAATAGGTGTTACTGTTTCTAGCTGCTTGGTGATTAACATATTGACATTGTGGTTGGCCGCCTTCACAACTTCAATATAGGAGGGGGTGGCACGCAGTTTGGAACCCGGCGTGGTAATAGCTAATACATGTTGGTTATGTGTCTGAAAAATATAATCGGCAAGGAACTCATAAAACATGGGAATATAGTTAAACGTGACAATACGTAGTGGTTTTTTGGCTTGCATGTACGAACCCGGCAATTATTGCTTTTGACAAATATAAAATGGCTAACAAATTTTGATATAAGAAACGACATAATAATGCTTGCCGTAAAGGCTAGGATTGTACCCATGAGTATTCCTAAAGCCGGATAAGTAACCGCGCTTACCGTTACATAAGTGGCTACACTGACTGCGCCGACAGGTACTGTTCTGATAAAGCCCGGCAAGCACTCCACCGGATATCTATACAGAAAAATCGATAATTGGGAGGCTAAGGCGGCAGGGTAGGTTGCACCAACAACAATACCCCAGAATGGGCCTAAGTTATGTGCCAATATAATAGATAAAGCCACAATTGAGCCGGAAAAAAGGCCGCGCAACGGTAAGTCAAAAAGGCTTGTTTTTTTAATGGCTGGCCGTTCAGGAAATCGGTTTGCATAAACTATAAAACCTGTTTGGAAAAGGATAATGCCTAAAGCCAGACATACTGCGGAATTCCATATTGTCTGGGTTAGATTGGCGGAATACAGCGGAAATATAATCCAGACACTGCTGGAAACTAAAAGCGTGGCGATAATCAATAGTTTTTTATTTGAAAATGCGGAAGATAATAGAAGGCTGGTGAAAGCAAAAACGAATGCGAAAAAAATTGAGCCTAGCATGGAATAATATATGCGGGCAATAAATTGTATAAGCTTGTCCGTACCAAGCGTAATAGACAGGAATACGAAACTCACTGCCACGGTGGAAGGGAAAGAAATAATAATACCTCCTAGTGCGGAAGGTACTCTTTCAGCTAAAAGGCTCAGTAGGGCTATCATAGCCCCACCGACTAGAAATGCAGCAATAATATTGAAAGTGAACATAAATTTTAAACAGAATATGTTTAATGTTTTGGAAGTAGTGCGATTGTGTTGGGTCGCGAAAAGCATGCAACCCAACTTATGCGGCTTTAGCGCTATAGCGAATCTGCCTTACGGGACACGGGTTAACGAATCAGATTAATCATGCCGTAATCACCGTCAGTGCGGTCATAAACACCTAAGATGGTGTTTTTGCTGTTGTTAAGCCGAGCGTTGGTAAAATTGAACGTGATGTTATTAGTGGTGGTGAGAGTGCCGAATGGTATACAGTTAGAGAGCATCTTGATGCTGCCACTTTTGAAAGTGATTTTAGTACCGCCCTTGAGTTCTAGAAAAGAAACGGCTGAACTGACAGTTAAAGCACCAGTAGTGTTAAAGGTGAGCTTGCCATAGCCATAGCCGCCGAATTGGGTGTTGGTGGAGCCGCTGTATACTGACCAGGTACCGGCCAAGTTGGATAAGGCGCAAGCAGCGTTGGCCGCTACGGGGCTAAAAGTTATCAATAAAGCAATTATTAAGTGTTTAAAATTCATGGAAGTTTCCTATTTGGCAGACATGGTTATTTTGTAAGATTTTTTTTTCTGCATATTGCAGAAATCAAAAAGTAATACAACAAAGGATTACTTTTCATTTCTACTATAAAACTATTTTACAATGAACACATGTGCCGAAAGTCATAGTGTTAAAACATGACTTTCGGCATATAAAAACCTGACAAAACTGGTTATTTAAAATATATATTTTAAAATCAATAGCTTAAATTAACAGTCTTTTGGATTGATGCAAAAACATAGATTTCTTACGCTCAATCTGCATAACTTTATTGGGCTACTTCAAGAAAAAATTAATCGCACAGGTCGAAAAGGTTGCGGCGTTTGCACCAAGTTGCCGGGAATTTGAATAACAACACCGTTTAACTGGCGAAGAAGACTTACGGGGACATTCGTTGCTGATCAATGTTGATGGGGCGGTTGCGGTTACGCAAGCACAATCGTGGCTCTGCCATTAAGTTAAGTGATACACTTTAAAAAGCTAAGGAACGTGCATGAAATAACTTGAACAACTTAAACGCCACCACCGTTCGTGCTGAGCCTGTCGAAGCATGAACTTGCTCAAGTTATTTCGTGCGCGTT
>NZ_FUKI01000004.1 GCF_900163755.1 Crenothrix polyspora
ATAGAAGAAACAATCTACGAATTTATAACTGTTTGTCAAATGGACGAACTTACGACTGACGAGCAAGGGAAGCCTCATGAATTTGACGCACTTAAAACAATTGGAAGCAGAAAGTATCTTTATCATACGGGAAGTGGCGGCCTGTTTTGAAAAGCCTTGTATGTTTTACTCCATTGGAAAAGACTCGACCGTCATGCTGCATTTGGCTAGAAAAGCTTTTTGGCCCGGCAATGTCCCTTTTACCTTACTGCATATCGATACTACCTGGGAATTTGCCGAAATGGCGCGTTTTCGCGACAACTTGGTTGCCCGTTTAGGGCTTAACTTAAAAGTCCACATCAACGAAGAGGCATTGGCATTGGGCATACATCCTATCGAATCAGGTTCAGTTAAATATAATGACTTGATGAAAACGGAAGCATTGAAACAAGCAGTGACCAAATACGGCTTTGATGCCGCCCTGGGTGGCGCACGTCGAGATGAAGAAAAATCGCGCGCCAAAGAAAGGGTATTCTCGGTTAGGGATTCCAACCATCAGTGGAATCCAAAACAACAACGACCAGAGCTATGGCAAATTTATAATGCCCAAATTGACAGGGGCGAATCGGTCAGGGTTTTTCCGCTCTCCAATTGGACTGAACTGGACGTTTGGCAATATATCCTGCTGGAAAAGATTGATCTTGTGCCACTTTATTTTTCAGCGCAACGGTTGAGCTGGGTTGACGAAAGTAGCGGGCAAATCCTGGCCTTAGATGACGAACGGATGCTGCCGTATTTAAACCACAACGAGCGCAACAGCCTAAAAGAGCGGCAAATTCGTTTCCGTACCTTGGGCTGTTACCCCCAAACCGGTGCTATAGAAAGCAATGCGGTTTGCGTCCAGGACATTATCGCCGAAATGTTGGTCACCCGACAAAGCGAAAGGCAAGGACGGCTCTTGGATCAGGACCAAGCCGGTTCGATGGAAAAGAAGAAACGGGAAGGCTATTTTTAAAACCTGATGGGGGTAAAACGATGATCAAAGCAAAGTTGTCTGAGGCTGCACAATGGTCTGATGCCACATTGATCGGTCAGGATGCTGAATTTAATGGCATAGCGATTGATTCTAGGCTTGTAGAACCTGGTTCAATGTTCGTGGCAATTAAAGGTAGCCGGTACGATGGGCATGATTATATTGAAGCCGCCAAAGCACAGGGTGCTGCTGGTGCATTGGTCAGTCGACCTGTGGCCACCTCGTTACCCTTACTGGTTGTAAAAGACGCTGTGCAGGGATTAGGAAAGTTGGCCGCAATTTGGCGACGGCATCACGAGCTACTCGTTATAGGAGTTCTTGGCAGTAATGGCAAAACCACGGTAAAGGAAATGATCGCCACAATATTACAATGCCACTATGGGAATGCCGTATTGGCAACGCGAGGCAATCAAAATAATGAGCTGGGAGCTCCTCTAAACCTACTGAGGCTGAACTCTAGTTATCAGGCTGCTGTGATAGAAATGGGAGCCAATGGACAGGGTGAAATCACCCGACTCGGCCAGATAGTAAAACCAGATATTGCGGTTATTACTAATGCCGGATTAGACCATGTTGCAGGATTCGGTGGGGCAGAAGGGGCTGCAAGGGCGAACGGCGAAATTTTTGCAACCCTGCAGGGCAACGGTGTCGCCATCATCAATGGTGACGATCCCTGTCTGCCTATTTGGGATAGCCAGTTGGGTAAACGGTTTTACTTACAATTTGGCCTTAATCCCAGCGTTGATGTGCGCGGCCATTGGCATCCAAAAATCAATGGGGGTGAACTGTCTATTGATTCGCCTTGGGGTCAAATCCAATGCCATTTGAATTTGATGGGACAGCATAATGCCCTAAATGCTTTAGCAGCGGCATCAACCTGTTTGATGATGGGTGTGGAACTGGAAACAATTGCTACTGGTTTGGCTTCTGTTAATCCCATAAATGGAAGATTGAAGCCCCAATTATCGAATACTGGTGCGCTCATTATTGATGATACCTACAATGCAAATCCCTCATCACTGATGGCAGCATTAGAAGCATTGTCTTCTTTGCAGGGTAAAAAAATCTTGGTTTTAGGTGACATGGCTGAACTCGGTGATGAGGCGGAATCCTGGCATACCCAGGCAGGCTATGCTGCCCGTTCAGCGGGTGTTGAATGCTTATTGGCTGTAGGCGACCTTGCCTGTTTTGCTACTAACAGTTTTGGGCAAGGTGGCCTACATTTCACAAATAACCAAGCGCTGCTTAAAGTTTTGTTACCCCAACTGGAGGCAGGTATAAATGTTTTGATTAAGGGTTCCAGATGCATGGCGTTAGAAAATATTGTTTTACAACTTTTGCACAGTTGAAAACTATAAATCGAAACGTGATGTACGACTTTTTCTGCAATATGCTAATTTTACTGAGTCTCATTTTTTAAAAGTTCGTAATAGAGCAATTTACCACTTTTATATTCAATCAGTTATAAAAGTCGAACATCGCATAGACTTGTAATTAGTGACTGTTTAGTGGCAATAAAATAAATGCTTACAATTACAATGAATTTTTAAACGCATAATATAACCACATGAAAAGATTATTTTTTTTGATCCTGGTGATCTGGCGCCAACAACTTAAGGTATACCTTATCGCAGCCCTTATTGGGTCGGCTATTGGCGTATTAGTATTGGCGCCCAGCTATGACTATATCAATACCCGTGAACAGGCCGACAGTCGCTTCTCCTCTATCGGCTACGTTTTCAGTCAGATCAGAGGGTTATTACAAGGTGAAAACACTGACTATGATACTGGTTTATTGATTTTTTATGCCGAAATCGGCGCAATGCTTGGCTTGCTTTCTATCATTCTCTACAAGTATCTACTTTAAATTCCAGGGTAAGCCCAATATCAAATCGGCACTGGCTGCGTTTTTTGG
>NZ_FUKI01000067.1 GCF_900163755.1 Crenothrix polyspora
CACTAAATTATCAAACTGTTAAAAAATAGCAATAGCTTTGGAAAAAGTGTACGGTAGTGAAACCAAGGACGAAGCCAAAAGTCTGGTCGAATTGTTTTTTGGTGAAATCAAAGACGCTTTGGAACGGAGGGTAGCGGTAAAGCTGTAAGTTTTAATTGTGAGGTAAAGTCTACCGTCCTGGTAGAAATCGATGAAATACCGAATTAAACCTTGCTCCTATCGCATTTGCAACGGCATAAATATTAACTTTCCAAAGATTTAGTCACAAAAAAACCGTAAAGCATCAAGGTCTATATCAGGGGGAGGGTTAAGCTTTAAGAAGGTTTTACGCACATTTCCCATTTTTTTAAGCGCCTGCTGATACTGTTTTGGTGTTAAATTCAGGTTGTCCAACATTTCTTTCTGGCTTTCTACCAAGAGTTGATCAATGATCACCAACATAATTCATAGACTGCTGAAAATCTGTGCCTTGATTAAAACATCGGTAAGTTTCATAGTCAACAACGTTTAAAGTGTTTGGGTTAAATTGGATACTCATGGGAACCGTAAGTGTTTTAATCGTTAAGCTATTATTCTTTAATGCTGAAAATCAAGCAAGCTTCCCATTAACCCGATTCTTCATATCTTTGCCAGGCTTGAAATGAATAGCTACCTTAGCAGGTAAATGAACCAATTCACCGGTTTTAGGATTACGCGCATGACGAGAAGTTCGGTGATGAAGTGAAAAACTACCAAAACCTCTTATTTCAATACGCTCACCCGCTTCTAAACTGAGCGCCATTTGTTCAAGCATGCAATTCACCGCTAACTCTATATCGCGTGCTAATAAATACGGTTGTCGTTCACATAAAGCATTAACAAATTCAGACTTAACCATCAACCATTGCTCCATGAATTAAAGGATGGACATTCTGCCCAACTTTGTTGTATTGCTCCATTTGCTTACGGTACATGGCATCATCGTATTCTTTCTGGCTGGCAAAGCCCTGACGTTCCCAAATTTCAACTACTTTTTTCTTGACCGGTTGTATCTTTTGATCCAATTCCCAATCATGTCCCCAATCATTTTTTAGAGCATTATTCAAAAATCCGGCATAAGATTTATCCGCCTTGGTGTTACTGTAGAGAATATTGCGCTTGACGTAATCAAAGCCATTTTTTTGTTCAAAGACCCCTAAAGCTGTCTGTACGGTTTTTTTAGCTCTGTGTTGTTCAGGAACAAGCACCATTAGCTGATCCAATAGCGTATCGGCATGAATTTCTAATGGAGATAAATCCAATATTGAAAGTATTGGTATTCCCTCAATTGGTGATTCAATAGTCGATGATTCATTTAGTTTTTTAGTGAAAATATGGAAGCGGATGGCGCCTACTCGACGACCATACTTGATTTCATCGAACTCGAAGCTTAAGTCGGATTTGGCTTTAAGTTCTTTTTGTACTGGTTTTATAATATTGAGTTTGAAGTTACTGTACTCAGGATGCAGATCAACTCGTAATCCAAGTATCTCTCGTAATACCTCTATTTTTATCTCTCGTGTTTTAAGATGTTCGTATTGCTTCAACAGATTGTACACGCGCATCGTGTACTGGCTTTTAAAACTTAATAGCATTTCAAGTCTGCACGACGTGAAATTACCTTTCAGTTGCAGTAAATACGGTTTTAACTTTGGATCAAAAGACAATAAAACAGCTCCCTCCCCATCTAAGTATTTCGCAGAAGATACCCATCCGATAGCCAGAGGGCCGTCATCCTCGTAGAACACCAAAACCCGTGACACAATACTTTTTTGGATAGCATGAAACCCTCGGTAAATGGATTTCTGATCAAGGCCGAGAAAACTGGCAAATTCTTTAACGTTGATTCGGTATTCTGTGAAGTCGGCATCATCTGGTTGAATTTTAGCTATCATGGACAAGATTAAGCGTTGCTCACCCAATGGCAGAGAGTACCTAGCCTCGACTAATTTATTGGATTGGGTAACTATTAGAGATGACGGGGGTAGAAGTTTTTTCTTATCTTTAGCCATGCCGAAACCTTTGGAAAATGCGGTCAATCTACATAAAAATAAATAACTGGATAAAGAATAGCCTATTTTTTAGAGGATTTCCACTATTTCGCCGCCTTTTCCAAAGGTTTCGCCGCCTTTTCCAAAGGTTTCGCCGCCTTTTCCAAAGGTTTCGCCGCCTTTTCCAAAGGTTTCGCCGCCTTTTCCAAAGGTTTCGCCGCCTTTTCCAAAGGTTTCGCCTTGTAATGCATTGATTATTAAAATTAAAAATGCTCCTAAAACATATAAAACAACTAAAACATATAAAACAACTACAACTACACTTAAAAAAATAGAATTGTTAACTTTAGTAGTCCGTAGTTTTTTGAACCAGTCAATTTTTACATCAATCCTCAGCAATTCAGAGCATCTCAGAATTAAAGTCAAATCAATTTATTGGCGTACATTAAAAATAAATATTTCCGACAAATTTGAAGGAAAATAGTCAGTTTTCCATCCTCTATTGTAAATTCTTAATGAAAAAACACTCAGCCAAATCGTCAGCAATTCAGAGTATCCCGAAAAACCAATATACTGGAAACCTACTCTTTTATTGCGGACACG
>NZ_FUKI01000005.1 GCF_900163755.1 Crenothrix polyspora
AAATGCCAAACACTATATCGCCTTATGGCATGTTTAATAAAGGTTTTTAATGCGTTTGCCCTGGTCTTGCTCCACCCCTCTGTGTTACGCTATTGCGCTTATGAACGGCTGGTTGTCGCTTGGTATTTCTTTCATGGTAACTCCCTATACAGTGTTTTCACAGTTCAATAGTTACAGCGTAACCGTTCGCACTGAGCTTGTCGAAGNNCTGAGCTTGTCGAAGTGTGCCGTTCATGCTTCGACAAGCTCAGCACGAACGGTGGCTGTAACTGTTCTAAATTGAAAACGCTGTAGATAGTATGGCTAAACTCGCCATCATCTATTTAATAGCGGTTGCTGACTATACTCAATCGGCAACTTTCCTATCAAGGTAGGTGGCCTACCCAAAGATTTAATCTGCGTTAAAGTAGGGGTTGCAAACGCCTGTAAGAAACCCAACAAATCAAGATTAAGTTCGTCTTTATGAGTCTCAGTAAGGCCGTGCGAACCGCGAGGGTATACCTTTAAGATAGCGTTGTTTATCAGTTTAAACGAAGCATGAGCTGAAGCACCAATCGGCACAATTTGGTCGTCACTGCCGTGGATAATGAGCGTTGGCACATCAATTTTCTTCAGATCCTCAGTGAAGTCAGTCTCCGAAAACGCCTTGATACACTCAAACTGGTTTTTGAGGCCGCCTTGCATACCCTGCAACCAAAAAGTATCTACAACATGTTGATTAACGGTTACGCCAGGCCGGTTATAGCCATAAAATTTTCTCGCGAGTTCTTTAAAACATTGTGAACGGTCGTGGCTAACGCCAACGCGAATATCATCGAAGATTTTGACAGGCAGCCCCGCAGGATTATTAGCCGTCTTGAGCATCACCGGTGTTACCGAGCCTATCAATACCAGCCTTGCCACTCGTTTACTGCCATGACGGCCTAAATAACGGACGACCTCTCCGCAGCCCATTGAATGCCCCACCAGCGTAAGATCGGCTAAATCCAGCGCTTCGATAAGTGTTGAAAGATCATCGGCAAAAGTGTCCATCTCGTTACCGTGATGGGATTGGCTTGACCTGCCGTGGCCGCGACGGTCATGGGCAATACAACGGTAACCGCGGGCTACCAAATACAACATTTGATCTTGCCAAGCATCGCCCGTCAGTGGCCAACCGTGGCTAAATACAACAGGCGGGCCAGTTCCCCAATCTTTATAATAAATTTCTGTGCCATCTTTAGTGGTGATTGTGCTCATGGTTGTGTCCTTGATTGTTTTAATGGGCTTGTTTATTGTTCATTTACTGCCGTCACTCGTCTGAGGATGGCCATTTATAACAGCGGTAACTGACAACCTTGCCACCACAAGCAGATAGGCATACCGCTATCGCCAACAGGTCTGTATGCTTAACCCTGTTATCAGTTAATGCTGCATACTTGCCATTTGCCGACAGCTTTCGGCACAGACGCGGCAAGCTTTAACACATTCATCCATACCGCCAATCTCCTCACAACTAACTGCGCATGCCGCACAAATTTCAGCGCACACTTGGCAAACACGGTGATGAAAAGTTGAACTACTGAGTTGAAAATTGGCTGATGTATGGCAAATTTCAGCGCAATTTAACATGAGACGAAAATGCGTAGCTTCAACGTGCTTGCCACCTGCTTCAAGGCAGTGATTCAACGCGGTTTGCAAGCAAATCTGATGACAATGGTTGCATGCCGCGATACAGGCTTGTAGGCTGAGTTTATGTGGCGCTGAGTGATTCATGGTGTTTTTCCTAAAGATTTAATAATGAATAAAATCCCCCAGCCAAAACCAATCTTCAGCGAGAGACGGGGTATATCAACCTTGAACCTACTTTAATCATAACGTGAGCTGCGTTCAGTACGTTGTCGCACATAAGGGCACATTAAAGACGTGCAAAATAATTTTCCTATATTGGTTTTATGTGCGCTGACGCACAGACGGGTCATGAATGTTGTAGTTAAGCTACACCTGAGACTGTTTAACAACAGCCCTTGCCTTAGTAAACCAAACAACAAGGAAAATATCATGTTAAAAAGAAATTTACTCACACTTGCGGTATTCACGGGCGTAGGATTTTTACCGTTGGCACAGGCTGTCGATCAACCCCCCGATAATCGCTGGTATGTAGCGCCGTTTGGCACTTACGTAAAACCCGGTGGTGACAGGCATTCTGATATAGATGGCTACGGCGCTGGTATGGGACTTGGTAAAATGCTTAGCGAACATTTTAATGTTGAGTTAAGGGGATTTTATAACGGTTTTGATGATACCAACCCACGCCCTGACGGCAGCAAAGGCCAATGGGATCTGGCTGGCGGCACGGCTGATTTGCAATACTATTTTTTCCGCGACACCTTTTCACCTTATGCGGTTTTAGCCGCCGGTGGCATGAACAGCTATGTCAACGGCAAAAGTGGTGTGGGTGTTATTGGCGAAGCGGGCGTAGGTTTCACTTACGCGCTGAATGACAACTTCCTGATCCGCAGTGATGTGCGTTACCGCTACAACAATAATCTCAACGCGCATTTAAACCCGGGGACTGACGAATTCCATGACCTGGTTGTTAACGTTGGCTTTGTTGTGCCTTTCGGTCCTAAGCCGGTTGCTGCCGCAGAGCCTGCACCCACATCGCCGCCAGATTGCTCTACACTGGATTCGGATGCCGACGGTGTCAATGACTGTATTGACAAATGCCCAGGTACTATCAACGGTAGCCAGGTTGATGATCAAGGCTGCCCCATCCGACTTGAAATCAGAGGTGTCAATTTTAAATTCGATTCCGCAGAACTGACTCCCAGCGCCATGAGTATTCTGGATGGTGTTGCCGACAGCCTGATCAAGTTCCCACAAAAAAATGATATCGAAGTCCAAGGCCATACCAGTAGTGAAGGCACTAATCGATACAATTTACGCCTCTCACAACGCCGCTCGCAATCGGTGGCTGACTACCTGAGCCAAAAAGGTGTCACTAACAAACTGACAGCAAAAGGCTACGGTGAAGATCAACCGATTGCCGATAACAGCACCCAAGATGGTAGAGAAAGAAATCGTCGTGTTGAACTGATCTGGATTGAATAACCAAAACCGGAATTTCTGATTACCTTGCCTGGTACAAGCTGCTGCATAAGTAGCTTGTACCCCTATAATCCAAGCCGTATCACTCATACACGCCTTATGTACGATACCGTACAGACAGCACCTGATCATCTTACTAAAATCGAACCGAAGTTGGCGATTAAGCCAGACAATTGTACTACCCGCACTGATTCAGTAATCTTATAAACATTATAACCAAAGGAATACCCCATGAAAACGATACCTACCACCCATAAAATACTGGTAATGACCTGTTTATCCGCTGTTATCGGTCTGGCCGGTTGCCAACCCGAAGATGCGACTGAGAAAGCTGAAAAAAAAATCGAAGCGGCCAGTGAATTAGCCGATAAAACCATTGATAAATCTCATAAAGCCGCCGACAATCAAATTAAAGGCATAGAAAAATCCTTGGATGAAAATGCCGAACAAGCCAAAGACACTATCGACCAATCTACCGACAACTCTAAAGAAATGTTAGAAAAATCTGAAGACAACGTGGACAACGTGTCTGAACAAGCCGAAGAAAAAGTGGAACAAATAAAAGACGATGCCGAGAAAAAACTCGATGACATCAAAGCTGCAACCCCTGTTGTTAAGCCAGAAGTAACCGGTGAAAATCTGGATGACTCCATGATTACCTTAAAGGTTAAAACCGCCATTATGGGGGAAGCGTTACTTAATGCCTCGCATATTAATGTGGATACCGTTAATGGTGTCGTTAAATTAAGCGGCACGGTCGATTCTGAAAAAAATATCGTCATTGCAACAAAAGCGGCTAACAGTCAAAAAGGTGTCAGTGCGGTACAGTCAGACCTGACTGTTGATATCAAGAACAAATAGCCATGAATTATCCACGATGGTTACCTGTGCTTGGCGTTATGCTGGTATCGACAACCGCCCATGCCAGCACAGCAGATGACACCTACATTGCCGGTTATGCCGCTGGCCTATTAAAGCAAACCTTGAATATTGATAGGCCGTCATTACTCGTGAAAGATGGCGTTATTACTTTGCCGGCTCGCAGTCTGGCCGCTGCCGACCAAGATAAGGCGGTGCAATTATTATCGAATATACCCGGCGTGAGTGCGGTCAATGTGGCAGAAATATCCAGCCAACAAGCGATTGATGGTTTTTACCAGCCGGTGCAAGTGGCGGGCGACAAAATAGTGTCAAATACCAACGCTACCGTGCTGCCGGTAGGTTTGCTGCCATCAGGGCATTTGTTCAAGCCGTTATTGGCTGATCCGCGTTGGGCGCATTTTTCAGCGGCTTACCGTAATTACCAGAGCAGTAATTTTGATGGCCGGGACATCGCCTCGGTGAGTTTTGGTGAAACCATTCCTTTTTATCGCGGCAATATTGGCAAATCCACCGTGCAATGGGAGACGGGTCTGCAAGCCGGTGTGTTCAGCGATTTCAATCTGAGTGCGTCATCGTCTGATCTGGTAAATACCGACTTTATCGCCTCTATTTATTCGAGTATGCGAGCCGGTCACTTTTCAGCGTTTGGTCGGCTTTACCATCAAAGCTCGCATCTGGGTGACGAATTTCTATTGCGCGATACCAATTCAAAATTCGAGCGGGTTAACCTGAGTTACGAAGGCGCAGACCTGAAGCTGTCTTACGAATTTCCTTATGGGATACGCGTTTACGGTGGTGGGGGCGGTATTTTTCATCGGGAACCGTCGGCACTTAAAATTTGGTCTACCCAAGCGGGTATTGAATTCCGTAGCCCGTGGCGCATTGATTTTGCTTCACTACGGCCTATTGTGGCGGTAGACATCAAAAATTATGATGAAAATAACTGGAGCACAGATATATCGGCCAGGGCCGGTGTGGAGTTTGATAATTTACAATTATTAGGCCGCAAACTGCAAGTGCTGGTTGAGTATTATAACGGTTACTCACCCAGTGGCCAGTTTTACAAAGAGAAAGTGGAATATGTGGGCTTGGGGGCGCATTACCATTTCTAAGCTGAAAATACCGATAACCCGTGTCCGTTGTTCAACACAGTCAGTGTATTTGTTTCCCCTTACCTAAAGGAGTCTCACCATGAATTTGAATTTCGCAATCGAACCCATACTGTCCCTGGTGATGGGTATATTAATTTTGATGATACCGAGATTTTTAAATTATTTCGTCGCCATCTATTTAATTGCTATGGGTGTTTTAGGGCTTATGCACATGCCGCTTAAGTTAGGGCATTTTTAGACCACTTCCGTTTAACGTTTTTTAAGGAACACTACCATGTCAATAGGCACAATATTACTGCTCGTTATCCTCCTGATGCTTCTGGGAGTCATCCCCACCTGGCCACACAGCCGTAGTTGGGGTTATGGCACCAGCAGCGGGCTTGGGCTGGTACTGATTATCTTACTGGTTCTGGTTTTAATGGGCATAGTTTAACCACTGTATAACACTGCTACGCTTGTACCTAGACAGGTAAAGCCAATGCTGATCGTATTAACGGGTTGCTTTTGGAGACGAGTACGCTACACCCTCTATCGCCGATAGTGACCCACTTATTTTGTGTGGGTTCGGAGACTCAAACCATGGCGAAGCAACAAGAACAACGGCAACATACCAGAGTCGATCACCCTGGTGGTGAAGAAACCCCCATCCGCTTTGAATTATTCAGTACCGAACGACTCGAACAGCATGGGGTCAGTTTGGCGCAAGCGCAAAAGATCAGCGCTGATAAGCAGGGTCAAAAGCTGATACCCAGGGTACAGGAAAATTCCCGTGTCTTACTGGCCGCCTATCAAGCCGTTTCCAAAACCGCCCATGAGCAACATGCGATTACCCCCGCTGCTGAATGGCTGTTGGATAATTTCCATGTCATCGAAGAACAGGTCAGCAATATATTAGGCGACTTGCCTGAACACTATTACCTGGAATTACCCAAATTAGCTGAAGGTGTGTTGGCCGGCTATCCGCGTGTTTACGGCATTGCCTGGGCCTTGGTGGCGCATACCGACAGCCGTTTTTCCCCCGATTTATTGACGCATTTCGTGCGTGCCTACCAAAGCGTTGAACCGCTTACCCTCGGTGAACTGTGGGCGATACCGATTACCCTGCGCGTTTTGTTGATTGAAAATCTACGTCGCTTTGCGGTGCGTATTATGCGGGCTCAAGCCGGTCGCCTGCTAGCAGATAGTTTTGTTGACCATATCGAACAACTTACTCACGGTGATAAGGCTGACTCGACCTCGTTTGCCGGAGTATTACCTGCCGTACCTTTGCGTCAGGCCTACGCAGTACAAATTCTACAACGCTTACATGATCCCCATCCCGGCACCACGATTTCCCTGGATTTTCTGAATGACTGGCTTAGCGAACAAGGTGTCAGTATCGATGAAATTGTCAATCGCGAACACGCCACCCAAATTGCCGGCAATCTATCGGTTCGCAATATTATCATCAGTATGCGGGCGATTTCTGCATTCGACTGGTCACAATTTGTTGAAGATGCCAGTCTGGTAGACCAGTGCCTGCGAACCCACGACGGTTACGCGGCCATGGATTTTCTGACACGCGACCGTTATCGCCATGCCATTGAAGATTTGGCTAGGCGTTCACCGCATTCAGAATTGGAAATAGCCCGTAAAGTAATCGACACGGTTTTGTGTGCCAACCAACAGCCTGTTCATGACGGACAACGGCAAGAACCGGGCTATTATTTGATCGGGGCAGGGCGATATGCGTTTGAACAAAGCCTTAACTTTCAACCGTCATTTAAACAACGGTTATTGCGACGCTATGTGTCCCATGCCGGCATCGCTTATGTGGGCAGTATCGGCCTGTTGACAGCATTGTTGCTTGCACTGCCACTGAGTGCCAGTCTGGCGGCAGGACTTAGCCAATTTTATGTGCTCTTATTGGCACTGTTTGCCGTGTTTCCAGCCTCGGACATCGCCGTCAACCTGATGAACCGGTTTATCATCGGTAAGCTACCCCCGCGCCATATACCACGGCTAGCCCTCAAAGACGGTGTGCCCGAAGCACTCAGTACTTTCGTCGTCGTGCCGACGCTGTTCGTCAACAACGCCAGCGTAAAAGACCAGGTCGAGCAAATGGAAATCCGCTATTTGGCCAATCCAGATCAACATGTGTACTTTGCACTGCTGTCCGATTGGGTAGATGCCGAACAGGAAACCCTGCCCAATGACGGCCACTTGCTGAACACGGCGCTTTCCGCCGTGGCTGCACTCAATGCCAAGTACGATACACAACGCTTCTTTGTCTTCCACCGTAAACGCTTGTGGAACCCACGCGAGGGCAAATGGATGGGCTGGGAACGCAAGCGCGGCAAACTACACGAATTTAACCGGTTGCTACGCGGTGCTACTGACACCTCTTTTTTGCCGATTGCTGGCCAACCTGCCGTAGCTCCGGCAGGTATCTGTTATGTCATTACCCTGGATGCTGACACGAAATTACCCATGGGTGTGGTCGCACAGTTAGTGGGTGTGGCAGCGCATCCACTCAACCGCCCCGTATTTGATCCCAAAACCCAGTGCGTCGTTGAAGGCTACGGTATTCTGCAACCCCGCGTCACCCCTACTCTGCCGTTGCGGCAAGAACATTCCCTGTTTCATCAGGTTTTTGCCGGGGTTTCCGGTACCGATGCTTATGCAAGCTCGGTCTCTGAACTGTATCAGGATTTGTTCGCGTTGGGCACGTACAGCGGCAAAGGCTTGTATCACGTCGATGCTTTCGAAGCTACTTTGGCAGGGCGCGTCCCCGATAACACCCAGCTCAGCCATGACCTGTTCGAAAGTGTTTACGTACGCTGTGTACTGGTCAGTGATATCGAATTTTTTGAAGAATTCCCCTCGCACATCGAAGTGGCGGCATCGCGGGAGCACCGTTGGGCGCGTGGTGACTGGCAGTTGTTACCGTGGATATTGGGGCCGCGCGGCAAAGGTATGCCCATGATAGGGCGTTGGAAAATGCTGGACAATTTACGGCGTTCGCTGTCAGCACCGGGGGCTTTTTTTGCCTTAGTGGCAACATGGTCTATCCCGAATGCACCGCAGTTAATACTGATGGGCTTCGTGTTGACGGCCTTGGCCTTCCCTGTTATCTCTGCACTGATCAGCGGGTTTAGCGTGCCGCGTCGTGGCACCTCGTTGAGCACACATTTACGCACGCTAGCAGAAAATGTGCTATTGGCCAGCGGCAACAGCGTGGTGGCACTGACCTTACTGGCGCAACACAGTTGGCTCATGATGGATGCGATTGCCACCACGCTGGTGAGATTGCTGATTACCCGAAGGCAAATGCTGAAATGGGTAACGGCCCTGCAAGCCAAGACCACGTCTACCCACGCCCTGGGCAACCTCATCCGGCCGTTATACCGCTCAACCGCTATGGTGACGGGCGCTGGAACGGTAGTGCTACTTTGCAATCCTTCAGGCATCACCCTGGCAGCCCCGTTTCTGTTGTTGTGGTGGCTAGCGCCGGTTATTGCCCACGCCTTGAGCCTGCCACCCAAAATTGACAGGGCAGAAGCGCTGTTGCCCGAAGACAGCATAAAACTGCGTTTGCTGGGACGGCGTATCTGGCGGTTTTTTACTACGTTTGTGACAGCAGAAGATCACTACCTGCCACCGGATAATTTTCAGGAAGACCCGCAACCGGTGGTCGCCCACCGCAGTTCACCCACCAATTTCGGTCTGTATTTATTGTCCGTTGTGACCGCACGGGATTTCGGCTGGTTAGGTATTATGGATACCGTCGACAAGCTTGAAGCTACGCTTAACACACTTAACAAACTGCCGCGCCAGCATGGGCATTTTTATAACTGGTATGATACCAGCAACCTGCATATCCTAGAACCGCGTTATATCTCCACGGTAGACAGTGGCAATCTGGCCGGCCATCTGCTCACGATGTCCCAGGCGTGTCGGGATATGCTAAGCCAACCGCTCACACTGTCTAACGCGTTGGCAGGCCTTAGCGACAGCCATCAACTGTTTATGGCCGCTTTGGTTGAAACGGCTGATGACCGGCGTACACTCACCGTTACCCTAAAAGAACTCCGACAAAATGGTCTCATCATCGGCGAAATTTTAGCTAGCCCTCCTGTTGATGCCAGTGACTGGAGTAGTTTATGGCGACATTTGACAGACTGCGTTGCCACCCTACACGACCTGGCATACACCTACGCGACCGAGCTTGATGAGCTGGACGACAACGAAATACTGGCCTGGGCGACCTTATTACGCAATGACATCCATTCCCACGTTCGTGACGTTAACCTCTTGCTACCTTGGCTACATTTCACGGCTGGCTTTAATAAGGTTGACGCCAATACAACACATCAAAATTCGCTCATCTTATCAACACCGCTGGCACTGGAGACACCGTTAGGCGGTCTTTCCGGCCATTATGCACAGTATTTGGCTGAACTATCGTCATCACCTTTGCAATCAACTGGCCTGGAAGAAATAGCAATAAAGCTACAGAAGGCCAAAACTCAGGCAGAGCAGCTGTCTTCACGGCTGGAAAGCCTAATTTCCCAGCTAGACACTTTGTTCCGTGACATGGATTTTCGCTTTCTGTATGACAAGGAATGCCATATGTTCGCTATCGGCTACCGTGTGAACGAAGGCACGCTAGACCCCAGTTACTATGATTTATTGGCCTCCGAAGCCAGGTTGTCAAGCTTCGTTGCCATCGCCAAGCGCGATGTGCCGAGTAGCCACTGGTTCCAGCTAGGACGACGGGTAACACGGGCGGCGCATGGCACGGTGTTGCTGTCCTGGTCAGGGTCGATGTTTGAATACCTGATGCCGTCTTTGGTGATGTACACGCCGCGCTATAGCCTGCTAGACCAGACCTGTCGGTTGGTGGTGAAGCGGCAAATTGAATATGGTCTGGAGCGCGGCGTGCCGTGGGGTGTTTCTGAATCGGCCTTCAATGGCCGCGACCTGTTCTTTACCTATCAATATTCTGCTTTTGGTGTGCCAGGTTTAGGTATAAAACGCGGCTTGGGTGAAGAACTGGTGATTGCGCCTTACGCGACGGCCTTGGCTGCCATGTACTTGCCACATGCCGCCGTAAAAAATTTGGAGCGCTTGGAACAAGAGGGTGCTTTAGGGCGCTTTGGCTTTTATGAAGCCCTCGATTTCACCCCGATCCGGCTGGCGGAACATCAACGCAGCGCCATCGTAAAATGTTATATGGCACACCACCAAGGTATGTCCCTGGTGGCGATTGCCAATGTAGTTCATGATGGCAGTATGCGCCATCGTTTTCATAATACCCCGTTAATTCAGGCAGCGGACTTGTTATTGCAAGAGCGCATCCCGTCGGGTGCCGATGTGAATACCGTGCCGTTGCTGGAAGTGCTGTCTGAAGTCAAAGAATCGGTACAACCGCCGGTACGCCGTGTGCCCTCCCCTACGGCTTCTGTACCTGCTGCACACCTGTTGTCCAATGGCCGCTATGCCGTCATGATCACCGCCGCAGGTTCAGGTTATAGCCAATGGCGTAACCAGGCGGTTACCCGTTGGCGTGAAGACGTGACCCGTGATGCCTGGGGCAGTTATCTCTATTTACGCGATGTGGCCAGCGGGCACGTATGGTCGGCTGGCTACCAGCCCACCACTGTTGAACCTGACAAATACGAGGTGTTTTTTGCCGAAGACCGTGTCCGCCTCACCCGCACCGATAATACACTGGTTAGTAGTCTGGAAATTGTCATTTCACCGGAGGACGATGCTGAAATACGGCGTTTGAGCCTGACCAATACCGGCACCCACACACGGGAAATCGAAATCACTTCCTATGCCGAGATTGTGTTGGCACCGCTTGCCGCCGACATGGCCCACCCCGCCTTTTCCAACCTGTTTATTCAGACCGAATATCTGCCCAAAGTACAGGGTCTGATTGCCCAACGACGGCCACGCATGTCCAGCGATCCGATCACCTGGGCGGCACATTTGCTGATCGGCCGCCAAACCGATGACGGGCTGCAATACGAAACCGATAGGGGGCGTTTTATTGGCCGTGGCCACTCCTTGCGCGAGCCTATTGCCGTGATGGATGGCCGCCCCTTGACCAACACCGTCGGTTATGTGCTTGACCCTATCTTCAGCCTGCGCACCCGAATACGCATTGCCGCCGGTGCCACCGAACATCTTACTTTTACCACTTTGGTGGCCAGCACACGGCTGGCGGTGGAAGAAGCCGCCGACAAATACCATAACCTGGGTGCTTTTGAGCGGGTGTCGTCTTTGGCGTGGACGCATGCCCATGTGCAACTACGGCATCTGCGCACCAAACCGGACGAGGCACAATTGTTCCAGGATCTGATCAGCCGTTTGCTGTATGCCGACCCTTGGCTGCGTCCCACCAGTAAAGTGATGCAATTGAATACCCTGAACGTCACTGAACTGTGGCGGCACGGTATTTCAGGTGACCGTCCCATTGTGTTGTTGCGGGTCACTGAACCGGAAGACCGGCTGATTGTTGAACAATTATTACGGGCTTATGAATACTGGCGCATGAAAGGCCTGGCTGCCGACCTGGTCATCTTAAACGAAAAAGAGCTGTCTTATGCCGGTGATTTGCAAACCTTGCTCGAAAGCCTGGTACGCGATAAACTGGCGCTGTCAGCCCACAACGAGCAGGAGGCACCGAGTGTTATTTTTGTTCTACGCGGTGAACAGCTATCACTGGAAGGTCGCTTGCTGCTGAAAACCGCCGCCCGTGTGGTGTTGGGCGGCAAACGCGGCACATTGGCCGAACAACTGTTGCGCCACCCGCGTCCAGTCGCGGCTTTCATTGCGCCCAAAGCACTATCAGCTCCCTTTAGCCCTGTACCCAAGCTAGCCATACCCACACTTGAACTCTTCAACGGGCTGGGTGGTTTTGGCGAAAACGGCCGCGAATACGTAATTGTGCTGGATAATAATCAATGGACACCGGCACCGTGGATTAATGTCATCGCCAATGCCGAGTTTGGCTTTACCGTCTCAGAATCTGGCAGTGGCTGCACCTGGTCGGGGAACAGCCGCGAAAACCAACTGACACCGTGGTCGAACGATCCGGTCAGTGACCCCCCTGGCGAAGTGTTTTACTTGCGTGATGATGAAACCAACGCGCTGTGGACACCGACAGCCCTGCCGATTCGGGTGGACAACACCCGTTATGTGATTCGTCATGGCTACGGCTATAGCCGCTTCGAACATGAATCTCATGGCATACACAGTGAGCTTTTGCAATTTGTCAGCACCGATGATCCGGTTAAAATTTCAACGTTAACCTTAACCAATACGTCTGGACGAACCCGACACCTAACGGTTGCAGCCTATGTAGAATGGGTACTTGGTGCATCGCGTTCTGTCACCGCACCGCACATCATCACCGAACTTGACCCCGACACCAACGCCGTGTTGGCTTACAATTCCTGGGGGGCGGAATTTGGCCAGCGCGTCGCCTTTGTCGACCTTGCCGGACGGCAAAATACCTGGACGGGAAATCGGACGGAATTTATAGGCCGTAATGGTAGCCTGTCTGCACCGGTGGCTTTACTCAATCCCCATCCTTTAAAAAATCGGCTCGGCGCAGGGCTAGATCCTTGCGCCGCTTTGGAAACCGCAGTCGAACTTGCCGCCAACGAAACGATTGAGCTGGTTTTTGTGCTCGGACAAGGTCGTGACCGTAGCCATGCCAAAGATCTAGTCCAACTTTATCGTGCCACCCCGCCCGCAACGGTGTTTGCCAAAGTGCAACACTCCTGGCAGCAAGTGCTCGGTAAAGTCCAGGTAAGTACACCAGACCGTGAACTGGATCTGCTGTTAAATGGTTGGCTGTTGTACCAAACCTTAAGTTGCCGGATGTGGGCCAGGGCCGGATTTTATCAGGTAGGTGGTGCCTTTGGCTTTCGAGATCAATTACAGGACAGCATGGCGTTGGTAGTTGCCAGACCTGATTTAACCCGCGAGCATATTCTGCGGGCAGCGTCACGTCAGTTTGGGGAAGGGGATGTGCAACATTGGTGGCATCCGCCTTCTGGCCGTGGCGTGCGCACGCATTTTTCCGACGACCGTATCTGGTTGCCTTATGTGGTCGCGCATTATCTCAAGGTGAGTGGCGATATTAACGTGCTGAATGAGCCTGTGGCGTTTCTGGATGGTGTTTTATTGGCGGCTGACCAGGATGATGTGTATTTCGAACCTATCCAGTCGCCAGAACACGCCAGTCTTTTCGAGCATTGCGCCCGTGCACTGGACTTGAGTTTGGCGACCGGTGTCCACGGCCTGCCTTTAATGGGCAGTGGCGACTGGAATGACGGCATGAATCGTGTCGGCGACCAGGGCAAGGGCGAGAGCGTATGGTTGGCGTGGTTTTTGATTGCGACATTGTCAGAATTTTCAGCAATAGCAGAAACTCATGGTGATATTGAACGTGCCACTCGTTGGCGCGAACACGCCACGCAGTTAACAGCAGCCGTGGAAAAAGAAGCCTGGGATGGCGCATGGTATCGACGCGCGTATTTTGATGACGGCAGCGCATTAGGTTCTGCTGCCAATGCTGAGTGCCGCATTGATTCGATTGCACAAAGCTGGGCGGTAATTTCCGGTGCCGCCGGTAGCGAACGCGCTGGGCGGGCAATGAATTCGGTACGTGAATTTCTGGTTCGATACGGCGATGGGTTGATATTGCTGTTTACGCCACCCTTCGACAAAACCCAGCGCGACCCTGGTTACATCAAGAGCTATCCACCCGGTGTGCGTGAAAATGGCGGCCAGTATACCCATGCGGCCATTTGGACAGTTATTGCCACCGCCATGCTGGGTGATGGTGACCAGGCAGCGGAATTGCTACGGATGCTAAATCCCATCAACCGTACCACCACCCGCACCGGCGTTTATGCCTATAAGGTAGAGCCCTATGTACTGGCGGCAGACATCTACTCGGAAGCGCCGCACACACGCCGTGGTGGTTGGACGTGGTATACCGGTGCATCCGGCTGGTATTACCGCGCCGGATTGGAATGGATCTTGGGTTTGCAGGTACGCGCCGATAAACTGGTTTTTAATCCTTGTATTCCTAAAGCCTGGCGCAATTACAACCTGGTTTATCAGCATGGCAATAGCCGATATGACATCAGCGTTGAAAATCCGAATGGGGTATCACGCGGAGTCGCTTTGATAGAGCTGGATGACATACGGCAAACACAGGGTAATAGCATTATTTTATCAAATGATGGACAATCGCATTTAGTACGGGTGGTGTTGGGTTGATTATGCTCCAACTCAGCAGCAGATAGCATTCATGTTGGGTTACAACAAACCGTAATCCAACCTACAACCTACGTTTCGTTAATGATGACAGAACTGCCTGTTACTACCATTGCCCATGCCATTCAGTTGGCGGTAGCGCCTGTGTTTTTATTGACTGGTGTCGCCAGTATTTTATCCGTATTGACCCACCGCTTAGGCCGCATTATCGACAGGTCACGATTTTTACATAGCCAATCATTACTGGGAAATGAAGCCCATCAGGCTACCCAAATTGAGCTACAATCCTTAAAGCAGCGTGCCCACCTCATCCATTGGGCGATTGGTTTATGTACCACCTGTTTACTATTGATCTGTTCAGTCGTGGCGGTATTGTTTTTAGGCTCATTTATCGCACTCAATATAGCCCTGGTCATAGCGCCCTTGTTTGTGCTGGCCATGTTGTGCTTGATTACTGCGCTGCTTAATTTTATCTGTGAGATTTATCTGGCGACCGCGCACGTCCGTGGCGGGCCGTAATGCCAACGCATAACATCAACTATGAAACGTAATCTCATCCGCTTTATTAAAGACGATGTATGGCTGTTGCACGAGCAAAAATTGCCGCCTGTTCAAGCGGGCATCATCAAGGCACTAAAAATAATCCTGCTGGCTGTGCAGGGCTTTTCCAGCGACCTGTGTTTGCTTCGGGCTTCGGCGTTAACGCTGTACAGCCTGTTGTCGATAGTACCTGTTATTGCCATGCTGTTTGGCATTGCCAAAGGTTTTGGTTTTGAGACGATGCTGGAGCAGCGTTTAATCGAGCAAGCCCCTAAGCAGGATACCCTGGTCTTGCAGCTGATCAGTTTTGCCCGCAATCTGTTGGACAGCACCAAAGGCGAGGTGGTGGCAGGGATCGGCCTGATTGTGCTGTTTTGGACCATTATCAGTCTGATTGGCAATATCGAAGAGTCGTTTAACGCCATCTGGAAAATAGGCAACGGCCGCTCACTCAGCCGTAAGTTCAGCGATTATTTATCGCTGATGCTGTTGGCACCGGTGGTGTTAATCACCTCCAGCAGCATCACGGTGCTGCTCAACACAGAGATAACCTGGCTGATAACGGTGATCCACTTGCCCGCAGGTGGTACGGGGTTAGTGATTAAAGCACTGGGCTTGTTACCTTTGCTGTTGATGATCGGGCTGTTTGCTTTTACTTTTATTTTTATGCCCAACCATAAAATCAATATCAAAGCCGGTCTGGTTGCCGGCGTGGTCACCGGTATTTTGTATGACTTTTTGCAATGGGCTTATCTCAGCCTGCAAATTGGCGTGTCGGGCTATAACGCCATTTACGGCAGTTTTGCCGCCCTGCCCTTGTTTGTGGTCTGGTTGCAAACTGGCTGGATGCTAGTCTTACTGGGTTGTGAACTGGCATTTTTTCTACAAAACTATGAATCTTACCGCAATAACAACCGTTTTTCTGACCTAAGTTTTACCCTGCAAAAAGTCATTGCCCTGCAAATAGCCCATTTGATAGTCAAAAATTTCAGCCATTTTAATAAACCCTACACCGCCGCCGAAATAGCCACAAACCTGGTGATACCCATCGCCATTATTCAGCCGATTTTATCAAAATTAATGGCCAGCCACCTGATTGTCGAATTTAAAAATCAGGATGACGAGGATGAAGTTTACCAACCGGCAATGGCTACCGATAATCTGAGCATCGCTTTTGTTATTAATGCACTGGAACAGTGTGGACAAAACCAGTTGCCGGAGGTGAATCAAGAACATGTGTTTATGAATGCCGTCGATGAGTTCAGGTTATTAATGGAAACCTCTGAATACAATGGCTTGTTAAAAGATCGTTAGTTATTCCCAAGCTCCCTCTTGGGAATCCACAGGCCAAAAGCCCAAGCTTCGCAGGTTTCAGAAAGCTGACGCTTCCAAAACGGTGTTCCCAAGCAGGGGCTTTGGAACACGCATCAAAAAATATTTTTCCCTATGCGTGCTAACGAACAGAGATATTTTTACAAAAGCGTATAAATGATGACGCTCGTGTGAATTTTTATCCACTACCTGGAATTCACGATTCAAATCGTTAAAGACTTTCCTGGACAGGATAACGGGCACTAATCCAGTACACAAGCTGTACATGGCTTACTTTAATCGTCCAATCGATTTGGTAGGCCCAACTTCCATACCTCAAAAGTATGAACATAATGCTGGACTAGGAGAATAATCATGGCCATTTACGCACTCACTACAAATAATGACAACCTTGTTGGTACCACTGGTAACGACATTTTTAATGCCACCTATAATGCGGCCGTGACCGACACGTTTGGTGCTGGCGATTTCCTTAATGGCGGTGCCGGTATCGATACGCTCAATATTGCCCATATTATGGGCAACGCTGCCATCACACCACCGGATGCGCTGTGGACTAACATCAGCAATATTGAAAAGATTGTCTTTAATACCACAGGTGCAGGCGCACAAACCCTTACCAGCGGCATCAAATTCAATGCCGCCTTCTCAGTGTCGGGGGTTGATCTAACAACAATAACCTCCGGTGCCGGTGCCATTGACGTGACCCTGTCTTCATTTACGGGCGCTGCCACATTGACAACAACCTCTGTTGCAGGCGCGCAGACAATAGTAACGGGCGTGGCGCATTCTACAGTGAAAGCGGCATCCGGCGCTGGGGCACTGGATATTAAAGGTATAGGTCTTGCCAGCGCAGTGGCAACAACGACAGGTGCAGGCGCGCAAACTATCGGTGATGGCAGTGGCAATGGCGCTAACCTTGTCGCCGTAACAGCCACCTCTGTGGGAGGTGCGCAGACGATTATCAGCACCAGTGCCAGTGCGGTTACCGTCGCCGTCACTTCCGCTGCCGGTGTGCAAACTGTTATAACCGGTGCTGGCGCCGATGTTATAAACGCAGCGACAACCGCCACCGTCAATACCATTAATACCGGCGCTGGCAACGATACTATTACTGTACTGGCGACCGCTTCGGGTAATTATGCTGTCGATGGAGGTTCAGGTAATGACACCATGACGGGCGGTGCAGGTATAGACACACTGCTTGGCGGCCTTGGCAACGATAGCCTAAACGGGCGTGGCGGCGCTGACAGCATGACCGGCGGTGATGGCTCTGATCTTTATTATGTTGACAGTGCCGCTGATGTGGTCATTGAAACCAATGCTATCACCAGCACCGGCGGTATAGACACGGTAAACAGTTACCTTGGTGCGTATTCCCTGGGTGCCAATGTGGAGAATGGTCGTGTCATGGCAACAACAGTAGCCAATCTGACGGGCAATGGACTCAATAACGTGCTTTATGCAGGCGCTGGCAATAATACGCTTGACGGTGGTCTGGGCGTTGACACGGCTGACTACAGTTATACAAGCAGTTCCGTATCTGTAAACCTTTCGCTCACGCTGGCCCAGGCTACCACAGGTTCAGGCTCGGATAAACTCATCAGTATTGAAAATCTAACCGGCAGCATGTATAACGACACGCTGAACGGCAACGCAAGCGGTAATGTCCTGGATGGCGGTTTCGGCAATGACACGCTTGTCGGTGGTACGGGTAATGACACACTGATCGGTGGTATGGGTAGAGACGTGCTTACCGGCGGACTCGGTACCGACACCTTTGATTTCAACGCGCTATCTGAAATGGCTATCACTAAGAACACCTGGGATATAATTACCGATTTTGTGAGGGGGCAAGACAAAATTGACCTTACTACCCTGGATGCCAATGCTGCAACCCTAGCCAACGATGCTTTTATCGGTTTCATCAGTAGTACCAGTATCTTCACCACAGCAGGCCAATTGAGGTTATCGGGCGGCGTGCTTTATGGCAATACCGATACGGACAGTGCGGCAGAATTTTCTATCCAGCTGACCGGCATAACGGCGCTGACTACCAGTGATTTTGTGCTGTAAAGTCTTTGTCGCGGGTTTCCAAGCAACCGTTTGGAAACCCTCCGTGCGGTGAATATTGGTTCCCCACTGCCCCTCACATACTACCGCGGACCATCGGGATTAACGCGGCTATAGACGAAAGGTGGCTGTAAAAACACAAGCCCAAATCGATAGGACTCACAATAAATCTTTAGTTGCCTCAACCGGAATGTCGATCGTGACTTCATCACTGACATTGGGCGCATATTTGCCCATATCAAAATCCGTGCGCTTGACAACAGTAGTTGCGTTGGCTCCACAAGCAGTTTTGAGATAGATGGGGTGGGGCATACAGTGGAAGGAAGTAATTTTCAAAGACACCGGCTTACTGATGCCTTTCAAGGTGAGCGTGCCATCAATGGCCACCAGCTGGTCGCCAGCAAACTTAAGCTGGCTCGATTTAAAAGTTGCCGTCGGATATTTAGCGGTATCGAGAAAATCTTTGCCCTGGATATGTTCATTAAACAAAGTAGAACCGGTATTAACCGAGGTCATATCAACAGTGATATCGACTGTACCGGTTTTTGCCATACGGTCAATAACGATTTTACCGGCTGTTTTATCGAAGCGACTTAGCTGGGTTGAATAACCAAAATGGCTGTAGGAAAAACGTGGCAAGGTATGATTGCCGTCGATAGTATAGGTTTCGGAAGCGGCCAGTGCTGCGTTAGAAATTGTGCTTGCTAAAGCAATAAAAATGAGGTATTTCATAAAAATGCTCCTGGATTGAATGTAAAATTTATTAGCCACGGGTGGACTTATTTATTCAGGTATTGTTCCGCACGTCTTGTTGGGTGTCCCATTTTAGGAACGTGCATGAAATAACTTGAACAACTTAAACGCCACCACCGTTCGTGCTGAGCCTGTCGAAGCATGAACTTGCTTAAGTTATTTCGTGCGCGTTCCTTAGTTGGCAGCCCCAAAAGCATGTGCCCCGTCGTCCGCTTTACTGCATCACCACCGATGTATCCTTAGCAGACATGGAGGTCGTCACATCCTTACCTATGCCACAGTAACCGGCAAAGCGGCCAGAGAGGTTGAACATCGGCTCCCCACTCACCATGACATATTGCCGCGAGCCATTGGGATTAACCCGGCTGTAAACGAAATCCAGAAACGGTTGTCTGGCGGCTATATTTGCATCCAGCTTTGCCCGCTCAGCTTCATCCCAGAATACCCCCTGTGCTGGTATCGCTTTGCCTGATGCCTCATCAATCTGCACGCCAAGCATTTCCAGCACCGGTCCATAGATCTGGGTGAAATAGCCATCCTTGTCCTGCTCCCAATACCAATCAGACGACAATTCAGCCAGACGGCGAAAACGCGCTTCACTGGTACGCAGCTCAGCGGTGCGCTCCAGCACCGTTTGTTCTAGCAGTTCGTTATGCTGTTGCAGTTTTTTGTATAACAAGCGCACTTCCAGCATATTGTGGATACGGGTCTTAACTTCGACCAGGTCAAACGGCTTGCTGACAAAATCCTTTGCCCCCGAAGCAAGCGCCCGCAATTTATGGCCAGGCTCGGCGGTAATCACCAACACCGGCAGATAAGCCTCTGTTTCGATTGCTTTTAGGCCTTCCATGATCTGAAAGCCATCCATGCCCGGCATTTTCAGATCCAATAAGATAAGATCGTAGCTGTTTGATTGGTGCAAGGAACACACCGAATAAGGATCCGTTGTCGAGGTGACGCACACATAACCGGCACCCCGCAGCATTTCGCTAAGCAGCAATACATTGGAGGGCTGATCGTCTACGATCAGAATACTGGCGTTGTGAATTTCTTGATGGCTAATCATGGTGGTAGTCCGTTTTATGGGTGTCGATCAGTGTGTCGACTTATTGTAGTTCAGAAAATGTAAGTGCAGCATTCAAGGTATCCATAAACTCATTCACCTTGATGGGTTTCGTGAGATAACGGAAAAAACCGGCATCCAGACCTTTTTCAATGTCGCGTGGCATGGCGTTGGCGCTGAGCGCAATCACCGGTATATGTGCGGTAGCGGGGTCTTCACGTAATAGTTTCAGGGCGGTGATGCCACTGATGCCGGGCAGATTAATATCCATTAAAATAACATCCGGCTGCGCGGCGTGGGCAATCTCAATGCCACGTTTGCCGTTTTTTGCCGTCAACAAGCGAATATCGGAGCGCCGATCCAGCAGTGTTTCCATTAACATCAGGTTGGCCGGATTGTCTTCAACACACAGCACAGTGCGTAACAACGCATCGGCTTTTTCATGTGTCGTGATGACAGAAGAAGCTGTTTGATCATCAACCGTGTCGATAATATGTACGGTGACCGACGTGTTCAATTCAATCCAAAACACGCTACCCACCCCGACCGTGCTTTCCACACCAATTTCACCGCCCATCAATTCAACCAGGCGCTTGCTCACCACCAGGCCAATACCGGTGCCTTCCTCGACACCGGCTTCCTGCCCAAGCCGGTTGAACGGCTGGAACAATTGTGACAGCTTGTCTAGTGATAAACCCTCGCCGGTGTCATGGACACTGATACGGATACGCTCCGCCGTGTTCGGGTGGCAGGTGACTTCCACTGTACCGCCCACACGGTTGTATTTTATCGCGTTGGAAAGCAGGTTAATGATGACCTGCTTGACCCGTGTCCGATCTGCGCCGACAAAGCGTGGGCAATCTAATTGGGGGAAGATGAGGCGAATGCCACTTTTTTGCGCCTGTGGCTCAATCATGGCATGGCAATCGCCCAACACTTCCGTTAACGACACCGGTTCTGGCGACAAGGCCAGTTTGCCGGATTCAATCAAGGCGAGATCAAGGATTTCATTGATCAGTTCCAGCAGATACCAACCGGCCTGAAGAATCTGGTTGATGCTGGTTTTTTGGCTGGGGCTGGGTTGCGGCGCTTCCGATTCCATCAACTGGGCGAACCCCAAGATGGCATTGAGCGGTGAGCGCAACTCATGGCTCATGCTGGACAGAAAATCTGATTTGGCAAGATTGGCTTTTTCTGCGACGAACTTGGCGCTCTCCAGTGCCATGTTGGTTTCCTGCAAGGCCTGATCGAGCAATTTGCGCTCGGTCACATCCCGCGCAGCGGCAAATACGCCTTGTAATGTCCGGTCACGGTCGTAGAAAGTGGTGGCATTATAGGACACCACGGTTTCCTTGCCGTCCCAGGCACGCGCGGTGAGTTCATAGTTAGTGACTTTATTTTCGCTCAGTACCCGTTTGATACCGGCTTCAGCCCTATCGGGATCGGTAAAATAATTTTTGAACGGTGCGCCGATCAACTCGTCCCGTGTGCAACCGGTAAGCGCTTCCATCTGCTTGTTGACATCTGAGATGATGCCGGAGGGATCGGTGGTCATGATTGCATCGATATTGGCCTCAATCAGCGAGCGTGTGTAAAACTGCTGGTCGCGCAGGCGCTGATCAAGCTTCTTCTGTTCGGCTTCCACCTGCTTACGTGCCGTGTTATCGGTACCAATCAACAGATAACCTATGATGCCGTCTTGGGCATCGCGCAAGGCAGTAACTGAGACGACGGCGGGGAAGCGGCTGCCATCCTTACGGATGTAGGTGAGTTCGTAAATGTCTTCAATACCGCGCGAGGCCTTGAACACCAGCGCTTCAAAGCCCGGTGTGATGGGGGTGGCAAGCTCGGCACTCAGCGCCTTGGCACGCGCGATCACTTCCTGCGGGTCTGAAATTTCGGCGGGGGTGATCTTGTTCATAACATCGGCGGCCGCATAGCCCAACATACGTTCGGCCCCCACATTAAAAATCTGGATAACCCCCTTCGCATCGGTCGCGATACTGGAGAAATTGGCGCTGTTAAAAATGGCATTTTGCAACGCACCGGCCTTTATTAACGCCTCTTCCGCTTGTTTGCGAGCGGTATTGTCGGTGCCGATCAACAGATAGCCGATGATAGTATCTTGCGCATCGCGCAAGGCCGTAACTGAGACGACGGCGGGGAAGCGGCTGCCATCTTTACGGATATAAGTCAGTTCGTAAATATCTTCTATGCCACGCGAGGCCTTAAATACCAAGGCCTCAAAGCCTGGCGTAATGGTGGTTTCAAGCTCAATACTCAGCTCTTTGGCGCGTGCGATCACTTCCTGGGGGTCGGAAATGTCTGCGGGGGTTATTTTATTGATGACCTCGGCGGCGCGGTAGCCCAGCATCCGTTCCGCACCGACATTAAATATCTGGATAACGCCCTTGGCATCGGTAGCAATGCTTGAAAAATTGGCGCTGTTAAAAATTGCGTTTTGCAAAGCCCCGGTTTTAAGCAAGGTTTCCTGGCGTTGAATTTCAGTAATAATATCCACTGTACTGGCCTCGTCGCTAGCAGTAGAAATGAGGTCTATTTCAGACATGGCAGAGTTCCAGGATGAGGGTGAATATTAAATTGCGTAGCGTGTAGGGTGGGCAGGCATTTTTGCCCACCGGTACACATGATGGGGGGCAAAAAAACGCTGCCCACCCTACCTGGTTATCAAATACAGCAGTCATCAGGCTTGTTGCCCTTTATTACTTTGGATGTCGGGCGTTTTTGACAATGTGAGCGCATCGTTTAACGCGTTGATTAACTCTTTCACCTTAATGGGTTTGGTGAGGTAGCGGAAAAATCCCGCTTCCAGCCCCTGCTGGATATTGCTGGCCAAGGCATTGCCACTCAGGGCAATGAGGGGGATATGCGCGGTGCTTGGATCGAGTTGCAGCATTTTAAGCACGTCAATGCCGCTCATATCCGGCAACGTAATGTCCAACAAAATGATAGCTGGAAGCTGACTACGCGCCAATGCGATGCCTTGCACGCCATCAGATGCACTCAATAAACGCAAGTGCGGAAGATCACTAATAATATGCTCGACCAGCATAATATTGACCAAATTATCTTCCACATACAGCACGGTCGATAGGGCTGGATTGTTTTGCGTCATCGGTATAGGCGTGACGTTTGCCGTGGCGTTATCGACACTGTGCAGCGCACCATCACTCATCAGTTCGATCCAAAATTCACTGCCCACGCCCACCGTGCTTTCCACACCAATGCTACCGCCCATCAATTCAACCAAATGCTTGCTGACCACCAGGCCAATGCCCGTGCCTTGTTCAAGACCGGCTTCCTGGCCAAGACGATTAAATGATTGAAACAGCTGTGCCAGCTGTTCCGGTGACAGGCCTGCCCCGCTGTCTTTAATGCTGATGCGGATACGCGCTGTGGTGTTTAGGGTGCAGGCCACCTCAATCGTGCCTTGTTTACTGTTGTATTTAATGGCATTGGACAACAGGTTGAGCAGCACCTGTTTTACGCGCGTGCGATCCGCCTTGGCTAACCAGGTGTTATCTATCGGGTGCAAAATGATCTTAATACCGTGTTGCTGCGCTTGCGGTTCTATCATCGCCATACATTCGAGCATCACATCCATCAACAATACCGATTCTATCAGTAACGTTACTTTACCGGATTCAATCATCGCAAGATCAAGGATTTCGTTAATCAATTCCAGTAAATACCAGCCCGCCTTAATGATTTCATCAACCCGTAATTTCTGGGCGGGTGTTGGCCGTGGCGTACCCACCTCCAGCAATTGCGCAAAACCAAGGATGGCATTAAGCGGTGTGCGCAGCTCATGGCTCATGCTGGACAGGAACTCCGATTTGGCAAGATTGGCTTTTTCCGCCACCGCTTTGGCGATTTCCATTTGATCTTTAGTCATTTGAAGCTGTTCGGCCAGTTTTTGGGCTTCAATGGTAGTAATCACCAAGCGTTCGTTGACTTGCTGCAACATAAGCCGGTGTTCATCGGAGGCAATCTGTGCCGATTCTGTTTCCCGAATACCCTGCTCACGGGAGGTGGCAGCTTTTTCGCGTAAATGGACGGTTCCTTCACGCAAACCGGCGGCTTCTTCTCGTGCAGCGACGCATTTTCCACAATTTAGAGACGTTTTCCCGTTATCAATGTCGGTACTTTCCCGAAGCTGACTGTCGTTGCCACGCATAGCCAAGTGCTGATCTTTACTTTGGCTCAGCACACCCGCTTGGCCTGTCTCATCACTGTCAGGCATGCCATCATTGTTATGTGTCTTCATACCCACCGTTGATTACCTAACATTTTACGAATTGGCCATAGGCCGACCCGACATGATGCCGGCATAGCCGGATAAGGTTTCGCCAATCACAATGCCCTCGTCGGTAATATCAAACAAGCGGATGTCCTTGCTGTGCTCGCTGCCACGCACCTTAACAATGGAACACACCCGTTTAAATTGGCTGTCGATTTCAATATAGCGCTGCACAATAATGGCATCGGCCAAAAACGCGCTGCCAAACGGGCTAAAACGCAAATCCGTGTAACGGTCTTCCAGCTCCGAGGTCATTAAGATGGTCATACCCATGCCGGTCAGTTCGGCAATCATCCGGTACAATGATGCACGAAAATTTTCGCTGAACTCCGGTGCCAGTGCCAGTTCAAAGCCCGACAAGGAATCAATCACCACACGCTTGGCCTGCATCTTATTAATCATTTCGATCAAATCATGCAAGGTTTGATCAATCGACAAATCCAGGGAGCGGGTGTCTATCACCCCCACTTGCCCTGCTTTAACCAGGGGATATAATTTCTTGTCCAGCAATTGGTTTGGGGTCTTCTCAAAGGCGGCAATTACCCCAGGTTCGCCCCTACGCGCACCTTCGGCGAGAAATTCGGTGGCCAGTATGGTTTTACCAGAACCGGACGGCCCCACCACCAGCAGCGAATAACCCGCAGGCAAGCCCCCGCCCAACATATCATCCAGACCCGCTATGCCCATCGGCATCCGTCTTACCTCGATGTTCAGGTTTGCTATTGAATCCACCGTCGTGCCCTGTTTAATAATGGCACGCGGAAAAACCTGAATGCCGTCATCATTAATACGGAAGGTATGCAGCCCTGTGGCCTGGGCTTGGCCGCGCATCTTAACCACCTGCATCTTACGCACCATTGAATTGTGGTGCAGGTTTTGCGATAGCCAAATAATGCCGTCCGCCACAGTAAACACCGCGCTAGCTTCTGATTCCGGCGTCAGATATTCACCGATCAAAAAGGTGGTGGCCAACCAGCTGGTCATTTGCATGCCCAGTTGCTGGACAAAGTGCTGTAATTCCGATGCCCCCTGTTCGCCCTGCTTGGCGGATTGCACCACGGAGCGGAACGAATCCACAAACACCAGACTGGGGGCATAGTCTTTGACTTCTTCGCTAATGCGTGCCAAGACGCTGTCAAAATTGCCCTCCATAAGATCGGCGGACAGGTTGACGAAGCGGATGGAGTCGTTGACTTTGGCCAGATCAAAAAACGGAAACTGCTGCTGATAGCGCAGCATTTTTAACGCCGGTTCGCCCAGCACGGTGAAGAACAAGGCCCGATTAGTCGGGGTTGCCAATGAAAACATCATCTGGTTCGCCAGCGTTGTTTTTCCGCTGCCTGGCGTACCTGCCAACAGGTTAAAGGAAAACTCCGGCAAGCCACCACCCAATAGGTTATCCAGACCCGGTACACCTGTTTTTAAACGACGTATGCTGACCTTGTTACTCATGTTGAAACTCCTTGTCGACTTGTATTGAAGCAGCATTGCCCCAAGCCGAACGTAAAATACGGGTGGTTAACTGCTCGCCAATTAAGGAGGCCAGAATGTCCGTGAAAGTGATCAGTAGCACACTGTTTGCTTCTATAATTGTTGCAACGGTTTGTCCCTCAAAGCTTATTTTTAAATCCGCGAAAGGCTGGCCAGCCTGTGATGGCACAGCATCCACAGTAAGCCAGGGAAATGTCGATTGAGTCAGAAAGACACTGCGTGCGTAAAGTGAATGAAAGCCACCTTTGCCGACAATAGAAATGATTTGGGTCGCCATGAGCTCCCATAAGCTAATCGCGGTGTCCGCAATATTTTCAGTGTGCTGTGCCATGAGATTTTTAATGATCTGATGGCGCAGTATGTCACTCGTTTCCATAGGCACGTATCCATAATAAGTCGATATAACATTGGTGGTGGCTGCACTATACGTCAATACAGATCATTTGTTTAGGAACGACGTAAAATCGCATTATTCCGGTGAACAAGCTCCCTGCCACTTTAAATAGAATTTTGCAATCACCCCCAAACAAATGATAGCATTGATAGCAAATAAAACTTATGGTGTCTGTCATGTCCAGTTTAGTGGTTCGAAATCTCGATCAATCTATTATTAATGCCCTTAAAAAAAGGGCGGTGGAACATCAGCGTTCTACAGAAGCTGAACACCGTGCCATTTTGGCGGAGGTTTTGTTAAAACCAGCGCGTAAAACCTTTGCCCGACATTCCGCACCCCCCTACCCAGAATTTGCATATAATTTAACATACCGATTTCCAAGCA
>NZ_FUKI01000069.1 GCF_900163755.1 Crenothrix polyspora
GTGTCCGCAATAAAAGAGTAGGTTTCCAGTATATTGGTTTTTCGGGATACTCTGAATTGCTGGGTAGTGAATTAATCTTTGACTTTTCTAGCTCACTGACAAATATTTTTGATTGTAATTCGTTTTTAAAATAAGCGTAGTCCCAAAATTGCTAAAATGAGAAATGTTCGGTATCAGTAAAAGGCAGTAAATTGTAAATACAGTTGCTATTTAGTAGGAAATTATTATAATTTAAGAAAATCCTACTATTTTATTTTTCCATGGTGGCATACTATGCCGATGATTAGAGTTCGAGAAAAACATCAAATTACCTTACCAAAAGAAGTCGTTTCTTCCCTCCAGGTAGGCCCAGATAGCTACATTGAATATTTCATTACGAATAATGGTGTATTTATGCGTCCGGCTCCCATTAAAAAAGTAAGAAAAAGTATATTCGACTATGCAGGAACAGGGGGAAAACAAGCCTACTCATCAGCGCAAGAAGCTGACACTTTTATTTCAAGCCTCCGAGATGAATGGAATTCATAACCTCCCTATTCGAAACCTTTGTAGGGAAAAGTATTTACTTTGATACGAATCCTATAATCTATTTTGTAGAAAAACATGAAGTTTTTTTTGATGCTATCAGCCCTATTTTTGAAATGATCGATGAAGATAAGGTCATTGCTTGTAGTAGTGAATTTACGCTTACTGAAATCCTCATAAAACCCTTTCGTGAAAACCTACAGGAATCAATACACGCCTACCAAGAACTCTTACTGAAGTCTGGGTACGTTTCTTTATTTGGGCTTAGTGCCGAAACCTTTATCCTTGCTGCTAAAATAGGAGGGGAAACAGGGATGAAAACACCTGATGCCATTCATATTGCCGTTGCCGTAGAAAATCATTGTGATTTTTTTTATTACCAATGATAAAAAAATAAGATCATATGGTAATGTTCAAGTTATACAGGTATCTGATTTAGCCAATTAAAAAAGTAGGCTTAGCACAAATTTGAATGCAAAGAGCGCCCTGAGAAATATGCCATTATTCAGCAAAAAATCAAACCAATTTGTAACTACTCAGCCTATAAATTCGCGGGTTGTAGCGATTTTACTGGTGAAAAACCTATAAAATCGGATGCAGAAATTGCATTTTTAGTTACTTTGGCTGCTTTTGACACCGATAAACTCGCTGTAGCCCAGGTAAATCAAGGCTGAGTAGTTACACCAATTTAATTGGCTATGATACGGTTGTTAACTTTAATTACATCAAGGGTAACTCATGGATATGACTGAAGAAAGTATACAATATTTGGAAAAACACATTCCTATCCTAGCCGATGCAGCTGTCAAACAAGCTTATTGGCAAGCGTTAGCAACGGGCAGTAGTGTGCTAATCTGTGAAGATGGTGTGATGGTCGAAATATTCCCTGATGGTACTCGAAAAGTACTTAAACAATTAGAACCTCAAACAATAGTTACATTAGGGCAATGTCTGGAATTACTGTGAGTGGCATCACTCCTCGTCTAAGGATATTCGCCGGCCCAAATGGTTCCGGAAAAAGTACCATTAATGCGGTGATTCGTCCAGAATTACTGGGCGTATATGTGAATCCTGACGAAATTGAGAAAACCATTCGTGAGCGGGGTGATTTTCTTGATTTGGCTAGTTATGGAGTAGATACATCAGCAGCTGAGATTTTGACGTTTTTTCAGCAATCGACGTTGTTGGCAAAAGCCGATTTGTTGGACGAGGCAGATGCATTACGCTTTAATGACAATAAGTTGAGTTTTTTTGAAGTTTCTATGAATGCCTACTTTGCATCGGTGGCTGCGGATTTTATTCGGCAAAAGTTATTGGAAACGAGGGTAAGTTTCACTTTCGAGACGGTGATGTCATCCCCCGACAAAGTGGCTTTCTTGCAAAAGGCTCAACAGCATGGCTACCGGACTTATTTGTACTATGTTGCCACTGAAGATCCGGATATTAATATATCGAGGGTTCGTTATCGGGTAAAAATGGGTGGTCATCCGGTACCCGTAGATAAAATCGTTAGCCGTTATTTTCGTTCTTTGGGTTTACTGAAAGAGGCAATTCGTTATTCTAACCGAGCATATATATTTGATAACTCTGGCCAACAGCAGGTTTTTGTAGCGGAGATTACTGATGGCCACGCTCTGGAGATAAAAACAGAACGTTTGCCTAACTGGTTTAAACACGCTGTGATGGACAATATTTAACGTCAATCAATCTACAAGTCTGGGTTTGTTGCAAATAATAAATTTTAGAATTGATAGCCGCTGACTGATATATAACATGCTTTAAATCTACCGGCATAGATTTATGCCATAGAAAATTTTATTACAATAGAACGATAAAACTTTCTAATAAGTAGTCGACCATAAGTCTTTTAACATTTTATGGCTCGCGCACCACGAATCATAGGCATTTGGTGTTAAAAATCTTTTGAACGACTACCTAAAACGTTAAATGGATAGAGACAAAAGATGGATGGCCTAATTGGATATGATGAAAATTGGAATAAAGGGTAGGCATGTTTGTTGATACAGTTACAGACCAAAAAACAAAACAGAATAAATGGATGATTAATTCAATTCTACAAAGGGGTTAACGTGATTATTTTATTGGGAAACCAGAAAGGCGGTTGTGGCAAATCAACCATAGCCTGCAATTTGGCCGGTATGTTGGTCAACAAAGGCAGGGATGTCATGCTGGTCGAGTCTGATGAGCAGATAACCACATCGTTGTGGGTTGGTGATCGTAAACTCGAACACCCTGATTATCCAAAAATTAACTCAGTCCAAAAATATGGTGATGTTGATGATGCCTTGGTTGATCTAGACAAGCGTTATGAGTATGTGATTGTCGATGCAGCAGGCAGAGATTCAAAAGAGCTTAGATCGGCATTAATCGTTTGTCATGCTTTGGTTATGCCGTTTCGTCCCAGCGGGCCTGATCTAACAACTTTGCCACACATGGAATCAATGATAAAGATGGCTAAGCGTGTTAATCCAGATATGAAAGTATTTGCTTTTGTGAACTCTGCACCAACAAATACACAGGATAAAGATTCTGAATCTGCCAGAGAAGCCATATCCAGCTATTCCATTATCAAGCTATTGAAAACCACCGTCCACGATCGGCGTATCTATCGAGATGCCATGTCAGAAGGTCTTGCTGTGACAGAAATGACAGACAAATCCAGTAGTGCGATGGCTGCGAAAAATGAAATGGAAAGCTTATTATTGGAGATTTTAAATGAAACCATTTAAAACAAAGCAAGAAATAGCCGAATTAAAAAGAGAGTTTGTTGATGGTGTAGGGAAGAGTGATGTATGGTCTGTTTCAGGCCTGAACCAACTGTCTAATGAAGACCTGATAAAAAGATTGGTACAAATAGATAACCAGTCAACGTTAATGAAGTGGCGCATATTATGGATTTTGCGGCAACGATATGATTCCGACACTTTGTTCGGGCAGTATATTGCTGAACTCCGGTCAGATCCTGCTCAAACATTATGTTTGGGCAACCAGATGGATATTTATAGGGCTTGGAATGCTGGAAAGTTCTGCGAAACCTATTGTATCAATGATTTATCTGAAATTTCAATATCTCAAACTGCAATTTATGAACTAAGCCGTCCCGCCAACGAAGCGGTTTCGGGTGATGTTTTCAATGCTATCCGGTATAAAAAAGTGCCTGTCTCTGACGTAAAACGCATGTTGGAACAAGCCAAAGCTGTTTCTACAATAGAGACTCAAGAGCTGATTTTGGAGGCTGATAAAATTGATACTTGGCTAACAGATATTGAGCCTGAATTGGTTGATGTTATCAATTATCACACAGAGAATCGACGCATGGAGCTGATACAAGAGCTATGCAATATGGATTCAAAAAATATAAATAAAAAACAGGCGCTTAAAGAAATATGTGATATTGCCAAATCCTATACGCACTTTGTCCCTATTAAAATGATCATTAAGGAACTTGAAAAGCTTCTACCTTAGTTCAAGTGGCTCACTTAATGGAAGTTGTTTTAAGGCACAGGGTCTCTTGACCACAGCGGCACTTGTTTTACAAGTCTACACTTTTATGTGAAAATTGGGGGCACTTTTAGGCACATGAACGAGGGTTCATGTTGACGGCCTTTCACGGCAGGCATCTGCAAGAGCTAATATCTGTGTATATTGTTCGTTCAAAAATCTCATCAAGGCAAGGTTATCCGTTCATTAATGGTTTTTTGTTGTCAGATATTTCGTCTTAAATTTTGTAGTGTACTTCTTTCGCACATTGGTCATATTTCAGTTCGCCTTCGGTGGCCTAAAATACGGGGAGTGCTACAGTAAACATTTTTTTTGCAAAGTGAGAGCAGCGATGATGCTAATCCTTGGCAACTACATTCACCCGTACAATGCGGCTGTCCGTTTTTTCAGCAACAATAGCAACCGGCAAAAACTGCTGAATCACTTCAGCGTTGCTTACCGCATGTTGGCTCCATTCGGTGCTTGTAAAAGAACCGCCACCGGCTAACGCCATAGGCAACAAAAGTTGGTCGGCCAAATAAGTGCCGACAACCGCATTACTGCTTAGATAGCGCCTGGCCTCGGCAACCGTGTTTTTTGCGAGGGTATCAGCAAACAGGCCTTTTTCGCCAAAGCCGGTAAACACTTCGGTGACATGGTCATGCTCGAACGTAAGCAACATCGCATTGCCAGGGCCACGACCGCTGTCGATACCGCGCATTAGCAATTGCTCGTCACGCCAATTCATACCCTCTTTTTCACTACCGTACACTTTTTGAAAACTACTTGATATTTTTTAACAATTTGATAAATTTACGCATTTTTGTGTAAATTCATCATGCCAAACTGTTACAGAGTTTATAGAGCAGTTCATCAATCACTAATCAAGGCACTGGGGTTT
>NZ_FUKI01000174.1 GCF_900163755.1 Crenothrix polyspora
CTTCAATTTATTGATTTAAAACAATGTTGCCAATCGCTATAATTTTTTGTCATGTACAGAGATTATTTAGTAATCAATTTAGGTAACTACTCAGGCCTTATTTATCTGGGCTACAGCGTGTTTATAAGGTCAAATTTGGTTAAATCAACTAGAAAAATGCCGTTTTTTACTTCTTTTCACCAATAAAATCGCTGCATCCCGCGATTTAATAGCCTGAGTAGTTACCAATTTAGATTGAAAGTGCTGTATTAGGGTATGGGCATTATATTGACATCCTCCTCGCACTAAAGCACGAGGATTTCTTGTTACTAAGGAGCAGGCGTATATCATTATTACCTACTGGTTTTGCTAATGCGACAATTTTTAAGGCTAATTTAGGCTTATGGTCTTGTTTGCCCGTATTTTTCAGCAAACTGACCGTAGTATTGCGCCTCGTCCCTCTTTATAATTTTTTGCCTTTGGGAATTATATTCAATAATCTTTTTATATGGCGTTCAGTAATAAAAGCCAGCGAAAAAAGCTGTAAAAAGTTTTCCGCTATAATCACATCCAAACCGATATGTTCAGGTATTGCTTCTTTGCGGGTATCAAACAGTTTATCCCAAAAAGCCAGAACAATACCGTAGTTACTGTCGTGTTCAGAGCGCAAAGTAGAGTGGTGTGTACGGTGTAACGAAGGGGTAATAATAAATTTCGATAAACGTGCTTCGTTGTTAAAAGTAAGGTTAGAGTGATGGAAGAAAATAAAAAATAACTGGACAGTTTCAATCGCAAGCACTAAATAAGCATCGACTCCGATCAGGATAACAAATAGGCACTTGTAAGGTATTTCCAAAAACAAGTCGATAACATGAAAACGAAAACCGGTGGAAACATTAAAGCTTTTATCACTGTGATGCACTTTGTGGAAGCGCCACAAAAACTCATATTTATGACTGGCAATATGCCAAATGTAAATTGCCAAGTCATACAGCAATAAGCTGAATACCCATTTGACAGGGTTGTTACTCATGCCACTTAGCAGGCCGTGCGAGGAAAATTGTTGCGCTACAAAAAATAGCGACGTGGCTCGTAGCGCTGTCAAAATAACGTTATTGAACAAAAAAGCTGTCGTGTTGGTAACAAAAGAAGCCTTGCCAATTTTGTTGGTAAAGCGTCGATAAGGCTTTAGTTTTTCCATAATCACTAAAACAAAGAAGCCGAGAATGGCTACGCCAAACAATATCTGGCTAGGAAGCATACCTCCCATGTCATTTTGCATATTATGCTAACCTGTTGGTGTAATGTGATAGCGGATATATTAATTAGAAAATATCGTTATCCGGTGCTAATGTGTCACTTAGTAAACGATTTAAATCTTTAATTTCTTTATTGGCATTTACTTGAAAAGTGACATCGTACTGCACACCCAAATAATAAATAACCTGACCTTTTCGGCTCAGTAGCGGGGTGATTTTTAAGCGATTGAAAAAAAGTTCGCCATTCTTACGGTAATTTCTGAGTGTCACTTCAATGGGTTTATGGGTTTTAATCGCTTCAGCAATCTGAAATCTGGCTTCTTGTTCTCGGTCTTCTCCCTGAAGAAAACGGCAGTTATAGCCGACAATTTCTTCCTGACTATAGCCTGTCAAGGTTTCGAAGGCTTTATTGGCATACACAATAGGCGTGCCCTCTAGATCAGGATCTGCCAGTGTTACACCATTCACACACTCATCAAGTATTGATGAGAGAATTTGTGGAATTAATCCATTATTATCTTTTTCAACAACAAAGTTCATGCTTCAGTTCCTAAATAATAAATTGATTACTGGCAGCCATCGGCCAATAAATTTTTGATATTTTCTACGGTATTTTCGGCACCTTCTTCAATAGCCATACGAATCAACTTTTCAAAGGGGCGCATAAATAATTCTAACTCTAACAGTTCAAAAGAAAACTCCAACTCGGTAAAGTCATTATCAACTCGGCTGGTAAACAGATAAGTATTTCGAAATGGTGTCCCCACACCCACAAAAGTAACTTTTTGTGGGGTCTCAAATTCGGAAACTTCAAAGACCGACTCTATTTTCTGGCCTTGCTCGAGGCGTATCTGACGCGCTTTTGCGCCGACAAACACTTCAGTTCCGGTCAGGGGATTAAATTCCGAAACCTCTAAAGCCCAACGGGGATAATTATCAAAAAACTTTTTCCCTACAAAACAAAATACATAGGCCACTGGCCTATTTATTTCGATACGCGCTTTGCCGACGACCGGCTTTGAAATATCGAAAAGGTTCATGAAAACTATCTCCTGTCAAAATTAAGAAGCCTGCCTTGGCTCGTTTTAAAGCATGCACGCTTAAAATCAACTTATCTTGTTTAAAATAAATAGCAAATACCAAAAAATAAATATTTCTACAGCTAATTTTGCATACCCAATGGCTTATCGCGGCTTAGACAGTAAGCTTAAATGCATGAGCGGAAAATAATTTGAGTTATTGTTATTTACCGTTATACCTATCTGGCTGTTCTAAAAGGCTTAAAAAAGTGACTGTATAGAAGACCGTTAATGGCTATAGTGTTAAAGCCAGTTGAATCCCTATAAAATATGCTAACAAAAGGCAGGTCGTTACGTGATAAAAAAAATTTTGCAGGGTTACCTTGGCATTGTTTTCGTTAGCTGGTTTTTAGCCAGCGGCACTGTAATAGCGGGAGATAGTGTTAGCAAAGAGCAAGTAGCTGTTTTTGCCGGTGGCTGTTTTTGGTGCATGGAACCGCCTTTCGATGCCTTGCCCGGCGTTATCAAGACAATATCGGGCTTCACTGGAGGGCATACTGAAAATCCAAGCTACAAGGAGGTATCAAATGGAAAAACAGGGCATTCAGAGGCGCTGCAAGTCACTTATGATGCGTCTAAAATAAGTTATGAAAAATTGCTTGAGGTGTTTTGGCATAACATTGACCCGTTTAATAGCACTGGCCAATTTTGCGATGAAGGAGAGCAATACAAAGCGGTTATTTTCTATGCAGATGAACAGCAAAAGCAACTTGCTGAAGCATCTAAGGTAAAGATTAACAAGCAAATGCCTGATAAATATGTAGCGACATCTATTAAGCCTGCGGGTAAGTTTTTCTCAGCAGAACAATACCACCAGGATTATTACCTTAAAAACCCCAATACCTATCATTTTTACCGGTTTACTTGTGGCCGAGATCGTCGTCTTAATAAGATTTGGAATCCATAAATCTTGAATTACATGAGCGTCTAATCCGCTATATTTTCGATATAGCAGGCATTTTTTGAAAAAATGACTGCTATTGACAAGCCACAAATCATCGATAGATTAATTGTATCGCTAACTTTTTTAGCGATTTTAATGAACCCTGTTCAGGAGAAAGTAATGCATAACAACAGCTCTAAATCTGTAAAACGATTATTAACAAGTATCATTATCGTCTCGAGTATTTGTATTACTCAACATGCCATAGCAAGTGAAAATAAAAATGAAATAGCCTGTAAAAGTTATATTCAAAACAAAATTTCCTGGAGTTATAGCGAAAATAGAAAACAGAAAATATGGGATCCAACTGTCCTTGACGGCTTATGTAAAGGCACAAACACACCCGAAGAACCTGGAAAGTGTTTCAACAAAGCCATGCACGGTCATGTAAAATGGGGTATCAGTGATAAATGGGAGTGGAAAAATGCCGTTAGCTTATGTGCAGGTACTGATAATTCTGACGAAAGAATTACCTGCTTCCAAAAAAGATTAACGGCTGGAGAAATATGGGAAGCTGGCATTTTGCAATGTCAAACAAACAATGGCAATCTAGATAATAAAGTTCCTATGTAAAATTTTACACAGTGGACGGGTCAGCTTGTTGCTATCCGTTTACCTGTGATCAAAATCCCCTCTCAATCCATTAATAAAGATTTAATGAATACGGATTAACCCACAGCCTAATGAGTGTACGCTACCAAATCAACCTCAGAATTCTGCTATCAGCACAGTGTATTTTGGTATTGGGTGGCTCAATCGCCGTATGGCAAGCGCGGCAGTCGGTTGCCAAAGAAGTGGCATCATCCATTAATCTGGCCGTACAACTCATCTCATTTACACTATCACACACCAGTACCGAAACGCGGACATCGCTCGATTGGATTGCCCAGCTTAATAACCTACAAGAAATACGCCATTTAAGCATTCAATTGCAACAACCCAGCGGCCAAATTCTCCGCTTTAATACCAGGCTACCCACCGTCAAATCCACCGACCAACCGCCGCAATGGTTTATCCATCTGGTTGAAAACGGACAGCCCAAAACCGAACGCCCGCTCATCGCCGCCAATGGCCAGCCTGTGACTTTACTGATTCAGGCCAACCCGTTGGATGAAATCACCGAAGCCTGGCAAGAGAGTTTAGCGTTTTTCAACTCGGTGGTCTTACTGACCTTGTTTACTTGTTTAGCGGTTAATCTGGTGTTTAACAAGGCCATAAAAACCATTGCGGTTATCGTTAATGCCTTAAAAACCATCGAAACCGAAAACTATCAGCACACACTGCCTGACTTTGCCATTCAAGAATACGACCGCATCGCTAAAGCCATTAACCATTTAACCGCTAAACTTAACGCCAGCCAACTGGAAAACCGTGCGTTAACTCAACATTCTTTGGCCATACAAGAAGACGAACGCCAAAAGCTGTCGCAAGAATTGCACGATGAACTCGGTCAATCGTTAACCGCCATTAAAGTAATGGCAGCCACCTGCACCCGTCCCAAAGCCGATATTGCCAACGCCAGTGCGACTATTATCGAAGTATGCGATCATCTGATCAGCGTTGTGCGCTCTATGATGCAGCAATTGCATCCGCTTATGCTCAATGAATTGGGCTTAAAAGCCACCCTGGAAGATTTGCTGTATCATTGGTCGCAAAGAAATCCTGAGCTACAACTAGTGTTAAACTGCTCGGATGCCGTCGATGAATTGCAACAACACTGTGCTATCCAGCTGTTTCGGGTGGTACAAGAATGTTTGACCAATATTATGCGCCATGCACACGCCAGCCAAGTACACATTAGCCTGGCGATTAATTCAGACCCTCATAGCGTACGCTTAACCGTTAGCGATAACGGTCAAGGCTGCGATATTACCCAGACAAAACACGGCTTCGGTTTATTAAGTATGACAGAGAGAATCACAAGTTTGGGCGGCGAACTGCGCTATCATTCCGCGTCGCAACAAGGTATGCGGGTTATTGCACACATTCCGCTGCCATGATCGCGCCTATACGAATTATTCTCGTTGATGACCATGCCATTGTGCGTGCCGGTTTTAGAATGTTGCTGGCCACCGAAGACAGCATTGATGTGGTGGCAGAAGCGGAGCGCGGTGAAGCCGTGTGGCCGTTATACCAAGAGTATCACCCCGATGTGGTGGTAATGGATTTGTCTATGCCAGGTCTGGGTGGGCTTGAAAGTATACGGCGACTGTGCTTAAAAGAGGCTAACGCCAAAATTCTGGCTTTTAGCGTGCATGATGAAAAAGTCTATGTGAATCGTGCCATGACAGCTGGTGCAAAAGGTTATATTTGTTTCACTACCGTACACTTTTTCCAAAGCTATTGCTATTTTTTAACAGTTTGATAATTTAGTG
>NZ_FUKI01000138.1 GCF_900163755.1 Crenothrix polyspora
TTCAATTTATTGATTTAAAACAATGTTGCCAATCGCTATAATTTTTTGTCATGTACAGAGAAACGAGAGGTTTCTTTTTCCACATCTTCTAATTCAAGCACCCAAGTTTGTTCATCAACGTCTGTTGATTCTGCTTTATCGCAAGTTCCATAATTCGTAACATCGCCTAATCGCGCCCATTCCCAATTTTCAGGCAAATCAAACGGCTTTTCCCCCTCGCTAATTTTCGCCAACGGCTTAGGCGGTTTAATTTTCCCTTCGCTCACTAATTGCGCTTTTTCTGCGGCAATCTTTGTTAATAACTCGCTGGCAGGTTCGTCATTCGGGTCTTGCGGTACTAATAAACCGCGCACCGCTAATTCTAAAATCAACTCGCGCAACTTTTTAATGCCATTGGGGGCGGTTGTCCATATTGCTAAATTATTGGTAATTAAATGGTTCATTAGGCGGCAATACTCAAAGTAATATGTCGTCCCGTTTTCTCTAACATATTTACTAAACTATCAATGGTAAAAAGGTCAATTCGTCCTGCCATTAAATTCGTTAAACAAGGCTCATCGATACCTAATAAAGTGGCTGACTGTGTTTGCGTCATGCCGTTTTGTTCAAGCACATCAATCAGCGCGGATAATAACTGCGAACGTAATTGTAAGTTGGCGCGTGCTATCGGGTCGGGTTCTAGCGCGTCCCAGATAGTGTCAAAAACGTGTTCTGTCATGGCTTCAACTCCTTCATTAATTCTTGATAAGCTTTTTGTCCCGCTGCAATGTCAGTTGCAGACGTTTTTTGGGTTTTCTTTGGGAAAGCGTGCAGAAGATAAATAGCCTCTGCAAACTTAGCGACATATAAAATCCGATACTGCCCCTCAGAAACCGCTAACCGAATTTCATACACACCTTGCCCTATGGTATTCATGGGTTTGTAATTACGCGGTAGCTTGCCTTCTTGCAAACGGTGTATTTCAAAACCTGCCAATTGCTTGGCATCTGGCGGAAAATTACGCAAGGCGGTGAGTGAGTTACCACGAAAAATGGCTTTTTTCATTTATGTTTTATGGATGGTTTTGTGCCGATTGCTGCAATAAGCTGTCATCAAAGTTTTCGGGTACGTTAAACGCGCCTTTTAATGTCCCTAATATGACATTATTGTGTTTTTCAATAGGGACAAGGGCATCGGCATTGCTCGCAGCTAACGATTGATTGATTTGTAAACTTTGTTTAGCCACTAAATTAGAAGCGTATTTGATTTGCTGCTGTAGTTTTTTTCTTTGGAGCATATCGGCATAGTAACGGAGCGATTCAGCAATAATTTCATTGGTGGGCTTATTGTTTTCTTTGGCAATGTCGTTCAATAACTGGCTGACCGTATCATCGGTGGTAAAGGTGATGGTTTGCATGTTACTCTCCTTAATTATTTGATAGTAAAGTTATGTTGGGTTAGCCAACTTACGTCTACGCCTAGAAAAATCAATTTGTTTCAAAGAAGGCATCGAAGCCTTTGTTTTTAAGACCAGCGCGTAATTTATTATCACCCGTCCATAATAAACCGTTCAGTTCTAGGGTCAGTGCTACAAATAACATATCTTTTGGATCAACGTCTTTTACAATTTCCCAAGCCTTTTTTAAGGTATTCACTGAAATGCTATTTTCATCATAAAAGTCGATGTGTCTTATCAATTGGTACAAAATTTCTAGGATTTCATCTTGAGAATGTTTACTGATGCTACAAATTTTTTCTTTATGTTTGAAAAGTTCGACAAAACCAAATTTCGGCATTACCAGTAATTGATTAGGCTCTAATAAAAAACTGGCAATTTTTGAATTTTTATTGACCAATGCCGAAAAAACAATATTGGTATCAACAATAATGGCTGTCATTGAATTTTTCCCAAAAAGTCGTCTTTATGCGCCTGCCACCAGTTTTCTTTTAATTCATCATCCAGTTTCATGACATCATCAGCACACAGTTGGCTAGTTGATAACAACTCTCTTATACGCAATGTTTCAATGAGCTTTATGACTTCTGGAGAACTTAGATATTCTTTAGAAAATTTTAAATTTACGGTGTCGTCTGTTGTTTGGTAATTAAGCATGATGTTTCCTATTTGAGTTAATTGGTCAGTGTGTTGTTGGGTTACGGCTATCGCCTAACCCAACCTTATATCTTGATTCTGTCTTCTTTTGAAGTCAGAATCCCCGACTGATCATCGGGAGGGTAGCGGGGAAGTCGCACCCGACCTTAGGCTTAAAAGCCTGCCACGTAGATTGAACTCCCCGCTATCCGCACTCGCTATAAAAGTTCGAACGGTATACTTAGGACTCCATTGACTGGATGATCCTGTATTTATAAGGCTGAGCACAGCGAGCGCACTTTGTGATTAAAACAATTGTTATTCAAATACTTATCAAATACTAAAATCATGTCAAACGTTATCATTGGTGTCGATATTGCTAAATTGAAGTTCGATGTAGCTCGTTTGTATGAAAGTAAATACAAGCATGCTAAATTCACGAACGATGCTCAAGGTTATGCCAACTTTATCATTTGGTTAGCTAGCTTTGGCGACATTAATGTTCGCATTTGCATGGAAGCTACAGGAGCTTACAGCATACCGCTTGCCAAATTTATGGCAGATCGCGGGTATTTTGTTAGTGTCATTAATCCTGCTCAAATTCACGCTTTCGGTAAAAGCGAGTTGATCCGCGCAAAAACTGACAAAGCAGATGCCAAGCTCATCGCCCGCTATGGACTGCAAGCAGAGTTAAAAGCTTGGGTTCCTTTACCCATTAATATTCGTGACTTACAGGCTATGACCCGCCGTATTGAGCATTTGCTTGAAATGCAACAGATGGAACAAAACCGGCTGGATACCGCCGATCCAGCTATCATCCCATCAATTAATGCGGTTCTATTGACCCTGGATACCGAGCTAAAAGCCACCCGTAAAGCCATTCATGACCACATAGATAACGACCCAGATCTCAAGAATCGCAGCGACTTGCTTGATTCTATCCCTGGTATCGGCCCTGCAGCCATCGCCCATCTCCTCGTTGCCTTGAGCTTACACCATGGGTATGCCAGTGCCAAGCAAGCGGTAGCTCACGCAGGCCTTGCGCCAAAAATCAGCGAGTCAGGCACCTGGACAGGCAAAACTCGCATTGCCAAAAATGGTGATTCAAGATTGCGTAAAGCTTTATACATGCCAGCATTGGTAGCCTGGCAGCATAATCCTGTCATCCGTATTTTCTGTGAGCGCCTTAAAGCCAATGGCAAAAATGGTAAGGCAATTGCCTGTGCCGCCATGCGTAAGTTAATTCATCTTGCTTTTGCTATATTAAAATCGGGTGAGAAATTCGATCCAAATTTTTTACTTGCATAATGTGCTTCAAGACGGTATCTACGACAAAGCCGAATTTAATATAGTCAGTCGAGTCTTGCGGCACTAACAAGCCTGGCACCGCTAATTTTAAAATCAACTCGCGCAATTTTTTTATGTCATTGGGCGCGGTTGTCCATATTGCTAAATTATTGGTAATTAACTGGTTCATACGCCTCACAATTGGGTAATTTGTTCTATAGATAAACCCGTGGCACTCGCAATAGTAGCGTTATCAATCCCTGCTTGTTTTAAATTTTTAGCCGCCATTAACATACCTTTTTCCATACCTTCTTCAATCCCTTCCAGTTTTCCCAATACATAAGTGGATTCATATAAACTGGCTTCATGATGTAACTGTGTTTGATGATATTCATAATCAAGCCGTTCTTCATCATTCATTTTTAATACGTCTAAAACTGCTTTCGCCTGTTTTAAGCCCTTGGCGGTAAAGCTGTCTTCAACCTGCTCATTTTTAAGAAAGTATATCCATTCATCCAAAGTATCTTTGGCTATATTATTAAAATTTCGTATTTCAATTAAATAATATTCTGGATATATATCAGCAATTTTTTCTGAGGAATACAGGCGTTTTTGTTCTTCACTTAATTGCAATTCGCTGTGATTATGTAAGCCGATAAAATTCGTTGTGCCGTGATAGATATAATCATCACCCTTGCCAAAATCAAAATATAGAATATTGATGGAAATAACTTTACTGACATTCGCATAAGACGCGCCTATGACTAAATGTTCAGTAATGGCTTTGGCACTGGCAAATAATATGCGTTGTAAATAATCCATTTCACGCGAATACTGGATTTCAATGATAATAATTTTTTGATTAGCATCAATGACTTTTATATCGACTCGATTATATTTATCTTTTTCCCGATTTTGATTGCTTTCACTTTCCAATACCTCAAGAATCGTTATATCGGTGAACAATAATTCACTTAAAAAGCCTTCGAGAATGCCAAAATTCGCTTTGCTACGCAGGATTTTTTTAATTGCCCAATCAAAGCTGATAAGTTTTCTTGCCATTGGTTTTTCCCTTTTAATTTGTAGACAACGCGGCATTTAATATGGTTTTGAGTTGTTGGCGCAAGGCTTCAATCTCTTGTTGTTGTTCGGTGTAGTGGCTTAATAGACTCTCAGGGTCGTGGTTGTCTTGTTCTATTTTGTGCGGATTTTTGCAATCTAAGTTGAAGATGGCATTGTATATAGCATCGCCCGCTTGCTGTTGTTCTTTTGCCTGATTTAATAAAGCGAGTTTTTCAGTGGGTGTGATGCCATTGTGTGCGGCTTGTTGTTTGAGGGTGTCGGCGTGTTGCCAATGCGGTTTGGCTTTGGCTTCTGCGTTGGTTTTTAGCTCGGTAAAGTTCACGCACCATGCTTGTTCCGTTTCTTGGCGATTATCCCACCAGTCTATTTCCGGCTGAAATTCAGCAAAGCGCATCGGCTTAGTTTTATTGTAATTTTTCACGCCGTCAGGATATGGATGTTCATAAAACCAGATAGTTTCAGTCGGTGTACCTTTGGTAAAAAATAATAGGTTGGTTTTGATGCCAGTATACGGGCTGAACACGCCATTGGGTAAGCGCACGATGGTGTGCAAGTTACATTCGGTAAGCAGTTTTTCTTTAAGGCGGGTTTTCATACCTTCGCCAAATAAAAAGCCATCGGGTAAAACGACAGCGGCGCGGCCACCGTCTTTTAGTAAACGGATGATTAACACCATGAATAAATCAGCGGTTTCACGGGTTTGAAATTCTTTAGGGAAGTTGCTTTCAATACCGTTTTCTTCCATACCACCAAAGGGCGGATTGGTGATAATCACATCCACTCGCTCTTCAGGTGTCCACGCAATTAAGGCTTTGGCAAGAGTGTTGTCGTGTCTTATCTGCACAGGAATTTCTATGCCATGTAAAAACATATTGGTGGTGGCGAGCAAATGCGGCAATGGTTTTTTCTCTATGCCGTAGATGCTGTTTTGTAGCACTTGCTCTGCGTCGGTGGTTTTGGCGTAATGCTGGCGTTTATGGTCAATAGTGCAGGTTAAAAAACCGCCTGTACCACACGCAGGATCAAGGACTTTTTCGTTTAGTTTGGGATCAACACGATTAACGATAAATTCAGTGACGGCGCGGGGTGTGTAAAATTCACCCGCATTACCTGCACTTTGTAAGCCTTTTAAAATCTGTTCGTACATGTCGCCAAAGAGGTGGCGCTCTTTGGTTTTGTTGAAGTCGATACCGGCTTGAATTTTATTGATGACTTCGCGGATGAGTTGCCCTGATTTCATGTAGTTATAGGCATCTTCAAACAGGCCGCCGATAACATATTTCGCACCGCCATCAGCTTGGGTTTTTAGGTCTTTTAAAGCGGGAAATAATTCATTGTCGATGAAGTTTTTTAATTTGTCGCCTGTTAGCTCTTCGTCATCTTTTGCCCAGTTACGCCAACGTAACTTTTCTGGAATCGGAGATTGATAATCATCTTTCAGCATTTCCCATTCTGTTTCCTTGTCATCAAAGACTTTTAAAAACAGCATCCACACTAACTGTCCTATGCGCTGGGCATCGCCATCAACGCCTGTGTCTTTGCGCATGATGTCTTGAATGGATTTTACGGTGTTGCTTATGCTCATGATTTTTTGTTATTTTGGGGTTAGTGGTGGAGTACAAACCCAGGTTTGTACTCCTAGGTTAAGGAACGCGCACGAAATAACTTGAGCAAGTTCATGCTTCGACAGGCTCAGCACGAACGGTGGTGGCGTTTAAGTTGTTCAAGTTATTTCATGCACGTTCCTAAGCGGATTTTCGCGGCATATAAAGTTCATCTTCTAACGCTTTGACGGCTTTTACATAATTGGCTTTGCCACCAAATGCGGTGAGTAATTCTACCGCTGTTCCCATGTTTGAAAAGGGGGCTTGGGTAATGACTTCGGTTTTTTCAATTTCTTCTATGCCAACATCGGCGTATTTATCTAACAAGGCTTCTAAGACTTGTTTAGCTGCGCCTTGATATTTGCTGAAATAATCGCGCTTTTTGACATTGTCGGCGCGTTCTTTGCGAGATAGCGGTGGTTGGTCAAACACGATATGACAAATCAAATCAAACGGGTCGAGTTCATAGCCTAGTTTTTGGCTAACCGTTTGTTGTAGTTCTTGCCAAAATACGCCCTGTTGGGTGAGTTCTTGAATAATGGCCTGTTTTTTATCGGCTTCTGCCCAGCGACGTAAAAAATCATTAAGCGTTGTGTATTGTTTGTTAACACAGTTACAGATTAAATCTTTACCCGAATAACTTCAATGCTGCCAGGCGGCATGGTGAAGTTAATGTTACCATTTTTGATGGCCAAATTTCCGGTCGAGACATTGAATACATCAGTACCGTTATCAATCAGCAGCTTGGTGGTCGATAACAATTCATAAGTAACCTTGGATGGCTTGGCACTGGCAATTGATAACGTGCCCACACCACTGCGCGCTGGATCTTTATTGATAAGCAATATACCAAGGTAATTAGCACCTTGCTCAGCATACTTCACAGAAAATGCTTCCACGATAGGAATGGTACGTGCTGGCGAAAGGCCGATATTCTCGGTTGTTTTAGTTTCGCGCTGGATAGCTGTAACAGCCACCTGCGTTGCGCCCGGACGCAATAAGGTAGACCACAGTTGCAGCACCTGATAAATTGGCCGAACTTTAGGTTGCCAATTCGTATTTTCGCTGGAGTAAATTTCGCCAAAGCAGTTAGTATTATCCGTTGGACAATTACCGCTCAACGACCAATGATTAGCCATTAATATATCGTTGCGCAAGCTGAATTCACGGATTAAATCTGCCACATAAAGCCCCCCGGCGGGTGTTGCAGTCCATTTGCTGACATCCGTTTGTTGGTAGCCCAAATAACTATTTGTGGCGCATTCACCCGATGTTTTAGCAGTAACATCCCCCACATAAAGGTCAAATACTGGCCCATATTCCGTTATGGCATACTTAGGTGTGCCTCTAAATTTAGGGCGATACGAATTATTGACCAGTTTGGTTACTGTATTCAGGTTATCAATCACCGATTTCGGTGAAGCCATTGCACCCCAATAGTAAGTTTCCGGACACTTTTGATTACTTGGATTAATTGGATAGACGGTGATGTCACCCGCCCACACTGAAGGCATGTAGGCATTGTGCAAGCTGATGGCATCAATGGAGGCATTTGGCATTCCCGATAGCACAGTATTCATGTAGTAAAAACCATCGGCAACACCCTTATTATTTTGCCACCAAGGTACACAAGTCGCCTTGTTATTACTAATACAAGTTGCCAAAGGTAACAACACTTGGGCTTTTGGATTAACTTTGATGATTGCTTTGGCGGCCAATCCTGCTCGTTCGGCAAGCGTTCCAGGCCGCATACCGTGTTCTTTGGAAACTTCATTAACATAAGACCCGCCATGATAAGGCTCATTGCCCAATTCCCAATAACTGACATCATTGAGTTTACCTTGCCCTGGAATGCTAGAAGTCCATCCTGCCGCTATCTTATTTTTGATGGCGAGCGCCCAATCTCGTGCATCATTCGCAGGTAAGGAAGTTGAACCAGCAGCATAAGTGAAACCCTCAACCCAACCTTGATACATATTCAGGATAATCAGACTTTTTGCACCAATAGCCTTGGAAAACTCCAAAAACTCCTGAGTACCAAAATACACGTACTCTGACGTACTATCCCCACCCGGTGTTGGGCTATAGCCTCTGGTTTCAGGCATCGATTTCTTCCACTCAAACCAGTCAGAGGCCATGTAACGCAACACGGTAGGTTTTCGTGCTGCCGCAGATGCAATAATTTCCGGGCGCTGCTTGCCTTCACCCGTCAAAACACTATCACCATAGCCCCACCACTCCAGGTTGCTGCCTAACAGATCGGGATTAACAGCACCAAGACTCTGGTTGGCTGTAACACGAAACGAAAACGTATGGCTGGTTTGTGCAGCCGACACCGGCAGTGCAACACCAACCACTGACACTCCTAGCATTGCTGCCATCCACAACACGTAACGATCATGTTTCATACGGTTTCTCCCTAATTAAGGTAATTACACCGGCATAAATAAAAACAATGTAAAAACAGAATACGACTATTTTGTCTTTACGCTTTCCAAAAAGTAAAATATAACTTAAATTATGTAATAAAAATTATCACATCCGAAAAAGAATACAATAGCTTTCAGAAAATATTTATACAACAGAGGTAAGGAAGCGCTGTTGCCTCCAGGTTTATTCCAGAAAATGAGGAGATATGTATGAAACGAAGGACTTTTTTGTTGTACTCTGCCGCTTCCGTGGCTTATAGCGGAGTTTCGATAGCTGCACCAATCATCAGCGCAGCAGTAACCAATATAGATGCTGTCAATGAAATCAAAAAACTTAGAATTAAATCTGGTGTTTTTGCAGGGGGCTATCAAATTGCACCCTTGGGTAAACTGAACTGGTATTTTACAAATCTGGGTTTAGTCTCAATTGTGCCGTATTTGTCAACGAATGATCTCGATCTTTACATACGCAGTTATTTGGATTTGTATTTAAATCGTTTAGAAGCAAATGCGTCGATTAAAGATGTGGTGTTCAAAAACGGTAACCCACTCAGTGGCTATGATCTACTGTTATCTGATTCTGATGATTCATACGCAGTCACTTTTCTTTCCTTAGTTACCATGTATATCAAGGCAAGTTCAAACTGGACGTGGTGGAATAAAAACAAAATCAAGCTCAAAAAAGTCGCTTATTATAATTTGGCTGTACCCATAAAATTCAATGGCTTATCGAGCGTATTTCAATCGCCCCGCAACAAAAACAATAATACCGGTTATTTGATGGATAACTGTGAAGTGTATCGAGGACTGCGTGACTTCGCTAACATGCTACGCAATACCGGTGATCGGGAAGCTGATTATTATGATACGTTTGCAAACGGCATTGTCACTGGAATCACCACCTATTTATTTGATATTGCAAATGGCGGTTTCATACCAAACGATACCGTATCGGTAGCGGAAACCTCTTTTTATGCCGGTACTACCTGCCAAGTTTTTCCACAGGCATTCGGATTAGTCGAATTATCTTCATATTTCGGTACGGCATGGAATTATCTGAACACCCAAACACCCACTTGGCAAAATGGTAGCTACGATCCATATCCTTGGTCTATTCTTGGATTTGTGGCGGCGCAACGTGGCTTTATCAGCCAAGCAAAAACTCAAATGCAAACTATCAATAATCTCTTTGTCAGCAATCGTGGACTTGTTACTATCAATGAACTGGGTTTTTACCAAAAGACTAAAAGTATACTTGCATCAGCATAGGTGTATCTTGTTTTGCTTTTAGGAGTGTGTCGGGCTTACAGTTATCCAGCACTATTGAGTTAGAATAAGCTTAGATTCTTACCACCAAACAAGAAGAACCCTATTAGCAAGCACAAATCGACATTGACCGAAGCGAACCTATCATCCTTCCCCCGAATTGCGAGGGATGGCTAGTACTCAGTCACTCTTTAAATGTCGAATAACAGCCCCCATAAACAAGTTTCACGTAAGG
>NZ_FUKI01000037.1 GCF_900163755.1 Crenothrix polyspora
GAAAAAGATATAGAGACTATTTTCAGAAGAGCGCAGTTAGCCTTTAATGCCTGGGTTAGCCTTCCACCGGAACAGCGTACTGCAAACGCTATACTCAATACCCTGGATTTTGATTTTTTCGAATTACTGGATAGCGTCACCATTGCCCGTTCCCGCCGACACATTGAAACTTTTTACGATACTGCCGATATAGGCAAATTTCCTGAACGTCGAAAGCCTTTGTCTTTTCATTGCGCATTAACGCAACGTGAAGACGTTATTGGCTTCAACGATATTTTCGGGCAACTGTCATTACTCAAACTCGCCGTTTACGCCCCGATCAGTTACATTCTGCCCAGCCGTCTACCCAAGTATGAAGCTATCTATGATACGCAGGTGCGCGGTGGTAAAGGTAAGTTGCGGCAAGCAGACCGCGAGAAAAGCCTGCAAGCACTGATGGTCACCAATTTATTAAAGCGGCTGGAAAGTTCGGTAGAAGCCTTCCGGTTAACGTTAAATGGGTTAAAAGAGAACCATCAAAAAACGTTGGATAAAATTGCCAAATTCCAACAAACCGGCTTAGCCGCCAACTTTGCCGATGTCAGTGCCGCATTTGAAAACAGTTCTGAAGACGATGATGAATTCCCGATGCCGGACGATGCTAGCATTGGTAACAAAGTCCAAATCAGTCTAAGCGATATGGATTTACCCTCATGGCAATATGACTTAAATGCTGATCTGTTCGTCATTGAGGCGTTGCTGACAGAAATGCACAAAATAACCCCCGCTGATGATTTTAAGCTGCAACACCTCAAAAGCCATATCCATGAAAAGCTGGCTGCGCCCATCAATGCCGGCAATAAAAAAGTATTGGTTTTTACAGCCTTTGCCGATACCGCAAACTATTTGTATACGCACCTGGCAGAAAGTTTATTGGCTAGCCATCAGCTCCATACCGGCAAAGTCACCGGTAGTGACAGCCCCAAATCAACACTTAAAAAAACTTACGACTTTCAATCGTTGCTGACTTTATTTTCGCCCCGCTCCAAAGACAAAGCCGCCATTTTGTCTGAAGAACCCGCTGAAATTGACATCTTAATTGGTACTGATTGCATCTCGGAAGGCCAAAACCTACAAGATTGTGATTATCTGATTAATTACGACATTCATTGGAACCCTGTGCGTATCATTCAACGTTTTGGTCGTATAGACCGGATTGGTTCACAAAATACTTGTATTCAATTAGTCAATTACTGGCCCGACATTTCTCTGGATGAATATATCAATCTAAAAGAACGGGTTGAAAATCGCATGATGATTGCCGATGTCACTGCGACTGGCGATGATAATGTGTTAAGCGCCCAAGCTAACGATGTGGCTTACCGTAAAGAGCAATTGCGCCGCTTACAAGAAGAAGTGGTTGAAATGGAAGACTTGAAAACCGGTGTTTCCATTACTGATTTAGGTTTAAACGACTTCCGTATGGATTTGCTTAATTACGTCAAAAGCAATGGTGATTTAGCCAGTATTCCCACCGGTATGCACGCGGTTGTACCCGACAATTCAGCATTAGGTTTGCTGCCAGGTGTCATATTTACGCTCCGTAATCGCCATCAAGGTATCAACCTTAACCAACATAACCGGCTACATCCCTATTATCTGGTGTACATTGGGCAAATGGGCGAGATTATTGCCGACCACACCGAAGCCAAGCGTTTACTGGATTTAGCGCGTGCTGCCTGTAAAGGTCAAATCCAACCTATCACGTCGGCTTGTCAGTTGTTTAATCAGGCAACCCATGATGGTCGGACGATGCAAACCTACTCCAATTTACTGGATCAAGCTATTCGTTCAATGGTTGAAGTAAAAGAAGAAAAAGACCTGGATAGTTTATTCAGCGGCGGCAAAACCACAGCGTTAACCAACACCATTGCCGGATTAGATGATTTTGAGCTGATAAGCTTTTTAGTGATTCAAGCTCAGCCATGAGTCCCGCCCTGTTTGCCTATCCGCCTAATGCTCTGTTTGGCCGCGTATTACCCAAGAATAAGATTTACGAACACGCCGCCCCTAGTAGTGCATTAAAAGCACTCTTTGTACAACAGGTTGAGCAAATCGTCTGGCAATACAAACTGGCACCCGAAACCATTAATCTACCCGCCAAAGCAGCAGTACCTGAAATTCAAATTTTTAACATTAGCTTAAAAACACCTGAACTTAACGAAGACGTATTACGCTGTATCGATCAAGCCATTCCATTTCCTATCTTTTACCAGCTTACCTTTACCCAACGTATCCAAATTAAGGCGGCTTATAAATGGCCCAGTGAAGCCGATATCAGTAAATGGGTGGTCGATGGTTACTTTGCCACCGAGTGGCAATCGATAGATACTGAAGGTACGACATTACCGCTAGCTCTGGATTTAGGCGCACTGTACGAACTTATGCTAAGGCAGTTGCTACCTTTACCACCTAGAACAGGCGAATCTATAAAAGCACAAATGGAA
>NZ_FUKI01000074.1 GCF_900163755.1 Crenothrix polyspora
GGCCCCACGGTAGCAAATATATATCAACTTTCCTATGGGTGATAGCCGCTCAATGTGAGTAAGTACCTGTAAAATAAATGATTTTAGAGTGACCAAGGGGGAAAATACCGAGGATCGCTTGTGTGGGGTGTACTTAATGATGTCGGCGATGCAGTCGTCCGGAAAAAAATCATTGAATGGTAAGTCCGTTGACTGTAAAAATGACTTTTTGAAGCGGTTGATTTCTCGAGTAATGCAGGTTCTGATAGTATGTGACAAGGTTAAGCTCTGGGTCGGATGGATAGTGTAGTGTGGTAACTTTACATTCTATCTGATTTTGGCCAGTGGCTTAGCCTTCATATCTTTTATCTAATTGTTTTAGATATTATTTTTTATTGACGGTAGCAGTATTGATTGAGAGGGGACAAAAATAAATGGCTTATGGCTATATTAGTGTCGGCAGTAATATCGACAGACAAAAATACATTCGGGCTAGTCTGGTAGCGCTGCGGCACTGTTTTGGCCAATTAGTGATTTCCAGTATTTATGATGCTGAATCGGTCGGCTTTTTAGGTAATAGTTTTTATAATTGTGTGGTTGGCTTTAATACCGATTTAGACGTTAAGGATGTAGCCAAACAATTGCGGCAAATTGAGATGAATAACGGACGTGTTAGGGGCTGCAAAAAATTTTCAGCACGCACGTTAGATCTGGATTTGCTGCTATATGACAACTTAATTATTAATGAGGTCGGTTTGCAGATACCGCGCAATGAAATCGAAAAATATGCTTTTGTACTAGAGCCGCTAGCAGAAATTGCACCCACACTAAAACACCCTATTAGCCAAATAAGCTATGCTGCGTTATGGGAGAAATTTGATAAGACAAGTGTTAAGCAACAGCGTATTAATTTTTTGTAAATGTTGCTTGCAATCACTGCCTGAAGTACTGAGTAACGCATGGCATGTGCGTAATTTTAATGTCGGTGTAATTTATACGCACCACGCAACGCGCCATACCTAATGTGGCTTAATTGCCAGTGCGTAGGTGTATTACTATAAGTAATTGTAATCTTTAAACATAGCGGCTTGCCCACACTTTACATTATCACTGTCGACTATATTCCATACCGTTGCAGCCTTAATCTCAAAGCGTTTGCCGGTTTTTGATATACGGATTCCTGAATAATTATCCGCGTAGCCTTTTGCAGAGACTTCATTCAGCAGCGTTTCTCTTGCGTAACGATTTTGAGGTTCAGCTGAATATTTTGAATGTAAATTTGTCAGCTCATCCCAAGACAGTTCAAAAAGTGTCAAACCCATTTTATTGGCGTATTGAAACACAGGATCAGCCGTTGCATTATGCGCTAGAAGCACATAAGGTGCGTTAAAAATCTGCTTTGCCTGCTCTTCCATACTCAAAGAGGAATCGACAAGACAGTCACCTTTTAGCTGCCTTAGACTATTGACTAATAAACCTACGTATTCCGCTAAATAGGCATTGGTTGCATCTGGCTTAGGGAAATGATTCATAAGTCCTGATTATACTGGATCATGCTGTGAATTGAGGCTAGCATTGTGTAATTTCATTGTATAGTGCGTATAGCATGCAATCAAGATAATGAACCTATCTTGAAAATTAGCGCTGTTTAATTTTAATAATACGCTTCGATGCTAAAACCGACATTCAGCACCCCGCTCAACGTAAAAATTATTTAAACTGTATAGCCTATTAACATGCAGGTCATACAATGAATACCGACGAACTTTACAAGAGTTACAACCTGGATCATCTTGGACTTGTCGCTGGGATGGTTGACGAATTGGGTATACCCCAATTAATCGATACCTTGATTATACAAGATCAGCAGCAACGGCATGTTTCCGTAGGA
>NZ_FUKI01000122.1 GCF_900163755.1 Crenothrix polyspora
TGTAGATTTGCGCTGGGCATAAAACTCTCTGCCTGCCTCACTTTTCATTCGGTGTTCCATTGCAACCACGGAATCAGCATCTTTGGGCATTTCAGTTTCTTTTGGGAAACGTTCTTCCAGGGTGGGGTTATGGTGTTGGCGACCATTGGGCAAGTACGGTTCTATACCTGCCGCCTCAAATTTATCGATGTTTTTTTTGCTGAAATATCCGTTATCTGCCGCTGCTTTTTTAATGTCGCCAAGCTCAGAAGGCAGGTTTGATAACTGCTCTAAAGCTGGGGCAACCTCCTGTTTGTCATTGGTATTCTGGCTGACGTGTTGCCCTATAATCAGCATCGTATCCAAATCCACAGTGGCCTGTGCATTGTAGGCTTGCTCAAAACCACCGCCCGCCATTGGCATAATACGTGAGTCACCATCGGTAAAGTTGGCTTGATCCTTATCCCGTGCGCCAGGTTCTGGAGCCTTTGGTTTTCTGCCGCCCAGCTTTCGGCCACTTGCCTTTTCCTTCTCTTCACGCGTTTTCAACTTAGCCTCATGTTCGGCTTGTTCCTGTGCATACCGTTCTGCGGCACGCTTTTCAAGTTCAGTTTTAATTTCTGCGATCTTTTCCAACCGTACTTCACGCCGTTGCAATTCGGCTGGGATGTCAATATCTTGCTGGCCACGACCGTTTTCAGATTCGGCACGCTTGATCAAATCGGCAACTTCGCCACGCAATTGTTCTTCCAACTTGTTGGCGTAACCATAACTCATCGCCTTGTGCTTACTCGCATTGGCTTTGATCTTGGTGCCATCCATACTAACGTTACCCAGTTTTAATATGCCCATGCCATGGGCAATCTGCAATAGCAACACAAATAAGTTAGACAGCTCCTTCAAAAAACGCTTACGAAACGTGTTGATGCTGTCGTGGTCTGGATGTGTACCACCCGTTATAAACAGCACGGGAATCAATTCATAGGTAGCGCGTTCTATTTTACGGCTGCTAAAAATACCCTTGGCGTAACAATAAAACAACAGTGCCAACATCATTTTTGGCGGGTACGGTGGGCTTCCGCCACCGCTATACGCCTGCTCTATCTGGCTGGTGTCCAGTTGCTCCATG
>NZ_FUKI01000106.1 GCF_900163755.1 Crenothrix polyspora
CCAGCATCGGCAAAAGCGTCCAGATAAACATAACGCTGCATATCCACCACGCGAACCTTGCCATACAAATAGTTTCGCAAACGCTCAGATTGCGGCTTATCAAGTGCAGTTACTTCAGAAAAAAGGGCTTCGGGCACCAATACGTTGCCAAACAGCGCTTCAAGCAAGGAGAGGCTTTCTCAAGTTGCGAGAGCAATCAGCGCAGAAGCATCTGCAACCAGAATCATATTAAATTAAATCCCTTCAGCTCTTCAAGTAGCTCATCACGCGTAATGTCCATAACGGGTATTCGGTTTACCTTGCAAATACCCATGAAGTCATAAAGACTGACTCCTGCCAGTTCTGCTGCTTTAGCAAGCGTTACCCTCTCTCGCTGGTAAAGCCAAAGCGCATAAGAAGTACGAACTTCTTGCTGAATATCGGTCACAGCCTGAAATGCAACGAAATCATTGGGTAAGTCGATTGCTATTTGCATGATTAATCTCCAAATGTATACAAATTAAAAAATGCTACACCGCGTTGTTTCAATCCATGCGCCAAAGTCAGCCTTGTAGGGTGGGCAGGCTTTTTTGCCCACAACATAACGTAACGACATTCTTGGCAACATGGGTGGCGCAATCAAAGAAGTCAGCCCCAATTGAGTTTCATCCGTGCTGTTTTAGCCACTCAGTTAAATCACTCACATCAATCCAGTCAAAAATTACTGCTATCAAATCTTCCTGTTTCTCAACCGGCAATAATTGCAGTTGCTCCAACATGTTATCCAGCCCAGAAAAGATGCCAACAATCGTCTCAACATGCATATCACTAAAAATTAACTTTCTCGTAAAATAGATGATATTTCATCTTCACCAAGTCCAGTCAATTGACTGATTGTTTGTACAGGCAAGCCCATTTGATAAGCATTTAAGGCTATTTTTGTTTTTTCACTCAATGCACCTTGTTCTAAACCTTGCTCCAAACCTTGCTCCAAACCTTGTTGTAAACCCGTTTTTGTAGCAAATTCTATTGAACTTTTTTGAATGTAAATCCAGTCCTTTTTTTTGTGCTGGAGTTCAAGCTCTTCCACACTCAAGTTAGCTTCGTTAGCAATGTTAAAGGCTTTGTCCAGTTCCTGATCAAGATTATGGGGGATATAATCCAAATCCCCTGCATTTTTTATAAAGTACAGCCATTTATCCTGAATAGTTTCAAGTTCTGCTTCAGTTTTAACAAACTTTGGTAACTCAACAAATATCAGTTCTATATCATCACTGTATTCAATAAATTGTTTCTTTTCTATTAACTTAAAAGTATTGATTAATTCTTCACTGTTTTTAAAAAGTGTAAAGTCAGTAATCGTTAACGCAATCACTGGGTTGAGCAAATGATAAGCATCACCTTTTTTAAGTTGTATCGAGTAGTTCTTAGCAGCGTTATAGAGAATCCGTTTTTCCAGCCCTTCATGATTTAGAACTTGCATTTCTATAATAACGCGGCTGTTATCGCTAAGCTCTGCTTTTACATCAACGTAGGTATCTTTCATACCCCTTAGTAAAGGAATGCTGTAAGGATCAACTATAGTCAAATCTTTTATTTTCTGCTGGTTTTCAAATTCAATTACAGAATTTAAAAAACTGATCAAAATATCTTTTGAGTCCGAACTACCAAAAACTTTTTTAAAAGCAAAGTCAGTTTTTACATCAAGGAATTTCATTGTGTATCCATAAATCAAAAGCCAAGAATTTTCGCCCGTTTTCCGGCGCGAAAAAAGCCAAAGCTTCGCGCAGATAATCCAAAATCAGGTTTTTATTGTTTGGTTGTGCGTTTACACTGTACCAGATCAAATATCACAATCAATGCGCGCCAAACAACTTAACATCATCTTGCCAAAACTCTGGACGCTCTAAATACCAATCCAGCGTTTTCGCAAGACCCGATTGAAAAGTCTCCACAGGAACATAACCCAATTCACTGCAAATCTTACTGTTGTCAATAGCATAACGACGATCATGTCCCGGTCTGTCGGTGACATAAACAATATGCTGATTGTGTGGCACATTTGCTGAATCAGGGAATTTCGCATCCAGTAATGCACACAGCTCATGAATCAAACTTAAATTGGCCTGCTCATTATTGCCACCAATATTGTACGTTTCACCTACCCGACCGTTACGAATAATTAAATCAATACCACGATTGTGGTCATCCACATACAGCCAATCACGTATTTGCTGACCATCACCGTAAATCGGTACGGGCTTGCCTTGTAATAAATTAGAAATCGCCAAGGGGATCAATTTTTCTGGGTATTGATACGGCCCGTAATTATTAGAACAATTGCTAGTGGTAGTTTGCAAGCCATAAGTATGCTGATAAGCCCGCACTATATGATCAGAAGCTGCCTTACTGGCCGCATACGGTGAATTGGGTGCATACGGGGTTATTTCAGTAAAAGCCGGATCAGTCGCCGACAACGTACCATATACCTCATCGGTAGACACATGATGAAAACGATGCACAAAGTCAGATTTTTCATCCAACCAGACTTTTTTCGCCGCTTTCAACAAACTGTGCGTGCCATCAATATTGGTTTTCAAAAACTCATCAGGCCCATAAATCGAGCGATCCACATGGGATTCCGCCGCAAAATGTACCAGCGTGTCGATAGCTTCATCGCGCAGCAATTGCTCTACCAGAGCTTGGTCAAGAATATTGCCATGAACAAAACGAAAGCTTGACTGGCCCTCTAAGGGTAATAGATTTTCGTAACACCCTGCATAAGTCAGCGCATCCAGCACCACTACGCGCGTAGCGGGATATTGCTGTAACCAGTAATAGGCAAAGTTGGTACCAATAAAGCCAGCCCCGCCAGTAACCAGTAAATTGTGCGGGCAATAAGAAGTCGTCATAGTGTTATCGTTTGTTGTTTAAGTTCAATCAGCATTTTCCGCAGGCTGTCACGCCAATGTGGTAGTGTGTAACCCAGTTGTTGTTCTGTACTGCGTTTGTCCATAACACTGTAAGCAGGACGACGAGCAGGCGTAGGGTATTGTTCAGTACGTAACGGCGTTATCGCTACAGTCTTGTTGAGCAAGCCCAGTGCTGACGCTTCTTCTTGGATAGCAACAGCAAAATCATACCAACTGGCCACACCATTGTCCGAACAGTGGAAAACACCCTGTGGTTTTTGTTCGACAAACTGCCATAAGGTCTCAGCCAGCGTGCGAGTCCAGGTCGGCGACCCCACTTGTTCCACTACTACACCGAGTGCATCACGCTCAGCCATTAAGCGCAACATGGTTTTAACAAAATTATTGCCGTATACCGAATACAACCATGAGGTTCGAACAGTGCCAGCGCTGGGGCAATATGCTTGTATCGCTTTTTCTCCAGCCAACTTACTTGCCCCGTAAACTCCTTGTGGATTAGTAGTATCTGTAGGTGCATAAGGTGTTGATTGTTGGCCATCAAATACAAAATCGGTAGAAACGTGCAGCAAATAAATCGCTTGCTGCTGAGTTTTATTCCACTCAGCAACCGCTTGCGCCAAATTTTTTACCGCTAAATGATTAATCGCATCCGCATTTTGCGCATCACTTTCCGCTTTGTCCACGGCTGTGTAAGCCGCAGCATTGATAATTACGTTGGGCTGGCACTCTGCTAATGCCGTTGAAATTTGCGCCGCTTGGCTAATGTCCAATGTATTACGATCTGTGGCGACAAGCACGACATTCTCAGGGCAAGTTGCTTGCAATTCTGAGCCTAACTGACCATTCGCACCAATAAGTAAGACTTTAATAGGTACATCATTATTATTCATACATCTCCGCATCCTGCCAGCTTACACCTTGTACATCTTTAGCAGACAACAAAGGTAATAGCCCATCTACCAATGGCCAATTAATAGCCAAGGTTGGATCATTCCACTGTAGACTGCGTTCGTATTCGGGTGCGTAGGTATCGGTGCATTTGTAAAGAAAATCAGCCGATTCACTCATCACATAAAAACCGTGTGCAAATCCCGGTGGCACCCACAACATCTGCGGGCTATCTTCTGACAATACCACACCGACCCATTGGCCAAATGAAGGCGAGCTGCGCCGAATATCGACCGCCACATCAAACACCTTACCGTGAGTCACACGGACTAATTTGCCTTGCGGATTCTGAATTTGATAATGCAAGCCACGTAAAATGCCTTGGCGTGAACGACTGTGGTTGTCTTGTACAAAATCTAAATCCAGGCCTAATCCGGCAAAGGTTTTCTTATTCCAGGTTTCCATAAAAAAACCGCGCGTGTCACCAAAGAGACATAACTCAACGATTTTTACATCAGGGATAGTGGTATCAATCAGCTTCATGGCAACAATTCAAGTAGATAAGCGCCATAACCACTTTTTTTAAGCGGTTGCGCTAATTTCAGTAATTGCTCTGTGCCAATATAACCCATACGCCACGCTATTTCTTCCGGGCAAGCGATTTTTAAACCTTGGCGTTCTTCGATAACGCGCACGTAATTAGCCGCATCCAGCAAAGACGCATAAGTGCCGGTATCAAGCCAAGCCGTGCCGCGCGTCAGCATTTCCACTTGCAATAAACCACTTTCTAAATACATCTGGTTAAGTGTGGTGATTTCCAGTTCGCCGCGTGCAGAAGGGCGCACTTCCCTTGCCATATCCACCACTTTATTGTCGTAAAAATACAGGCCGGTAACCGCATAATTAGAACGCGGCTGAGTTGGCTTTTCTTCGATACTTAACGCCTTGCCTTCGGCATCAAAATCTACCACGCCATAGCGTTCTGGATCTTTAACGTAATAGGCAAACACCGTAGCACCGATCTCTTGTTCAGCCACCACTTGCAAGCGTTTAGACAAACCTTCGCCATAATAAATGTTATCACCCAAAATGAGTGTAGCCGGTGAGTTGCCTAAAAATTCCGCGCCAATCAAAAAAGCCTGTGCCAAGCCTTCCGGTTTGGGTTGTACTGCGTATTGAATATTCAAGCCCCACTGCGAACCATCTGCCAACAATTGTTGAAACTGCGTGGAATCTTCCGGTGTGGTTATAATCAAAATATCCCGAATACCCGATAGCATCAGTACGCTTAATGGGTAATAAATCATCGGCTTATCGTAAACCGGCATTAACTGCTTACTGACAGCTAAGGTTAATGGATACAGGCGTGTGCCACTGCCACCTGCCAGGATAATACCCTTACGATTTTGATTTTCTTTGACATTATTCATATTTGCGCATCCGCAATATACCATTCAATGGCGAGAGTCATACCTTCATTTATTGTTTGTGTGGGAACATAGCCGAGCAAGGTGTGTGCTTTAGTAATATTAGCATTGGAGTGTCGAATATCTCCTGCTCTAAAATCAACATAACTAGCTGGTTTTGTTGTAAAGTTCGTTACATATTGGTTTAGTTCTTGGTTAATTAACGCATACAATTCATTTAAAGTGGTTTGTCCACCCACCGCTACATTAAATGTCTCACCAAAAGCTGCTGAATTATCAGTCATTCCTGCCAATACATTCATTTGCACCACATTATCGATATAGCAAAAATCACGACTGGTTGCGCCATCGCCATTAATATACACAGTTTCGTTTTTTAACAACGAACCGACCCACTTGGGAATAACCGCCGCATAAGCGCCATCAGGATCTTGTCTTCTACCAAAAACATTAAAATAACGTAAGCCGATGGTTTCTATGCCGTAAGTCTTATTAAATACTTTCGCATACAGTTCATTGGTATATTTCATCACTGCATAAGGCGACAATAAATTACCTGTCCGGGCTTCCACTTTAGGTAATTCTTCTGAATCACCATAAACCGAACTGGATGACGCATAAACAAAGCGTTGGATACCGACATCTTTAGCCGCCGTCAACATATTTAAAAAACCAGTGACGTTAGATAAATTCGAGCTTATTGGATCAGCAATCGAGCGAGGTACAGATCCTAATGCTGCTTGATGCAAAACAATATCGACAGCCAGGCAGGCGCGTTGACAAGTTTCCAACTGGCTGATATCGCCTGCAATAAATCTGAAATTTTTATAAGTCTGGCTACCCACCGCCTCGGCAATTTGATCCAGATTTTTTTGATAACCTGTTGAAAAATTATCCACGCCAACCACTAACTGATTATGCGCTAATAAAAACTCAACCAGATTAGAGCCAATAAACCCAGCGGCACCGGTGACTAACCAGGTTTTTTGCTGCGTTTGCAGGCGAGCACGTAGTTTTTCGAATACTGTTTGCATGTTTTATAAGCGTCCGTCTACCAAGCTTTTATCTAAAAATGATTTAATATCAAACACCACTTGATTGGTGACGCGATTAAATATCAGTGTATTAAATTCTTTGTGCGCTACTGCCAAAATCACTGCTTGATAGTGTTGCAAATCAACTTTATCAATCAATTCCAAATTATATTCGTGTTTAACGTCGGCTTTATCGACCCACGGATCATAAACATCAATATCTGCACCAAAATCTTGTAATTCTCTAATCACATCAATCACACGAGAGTTTCTGATATCGGGGCAATTTTCCTTAAAGGTAATACCTAAAACGAGTATTTTGCCACCTTCAATTTTTTGGCCTTTTTTTATCATCAGCTTAATCACTTGATTAGCCACATACAGCCCCATGGCATCATTCAAGCGTCTGCCTGATAAAATAATTTCAGGGTTGTAGCCGACAGATTGTGCTTTGTGGGTAAGATAATACGGATCTACACCAATACAATGGCCACCTACCAGGCCTGGCTTAAAGGGTAAGAAATTCCATTTAGTACCCGCAGCCTCCAGTACGGCTTCGGTATCAATACCCAATTTATTAAAGATAATGGCTAACTCATTAACAAAAGCGATATTAATGTCGCGTTGTGAGTTTTCGATTACTTTGGCGGCTTCGGCGACTTTAATACTGGGTGCTAAGTGCGTGCCAGCCACAATAATCGATTGATATAATTCGTTAACGCGTTGCGCGATTTCGGGCGTTGAGCCGGAAGTCACTTTTAATATTTTGGTAACCGTATGTTCTTTATCACCAGGGTTAATGCGTTCGGGCGAGTAGCCACAAAAGAAGTCTTGGTTAAATTTTAAGCCACTAAACTTTTCTAAAATCGGTACACAATCTTCTTCTGTTGCGCCAGGATAAACCGTCGATTCATAAATAACGATATCACCTTTATTCAATACACTGCCGATAGACTCACTGGCTTTTATCAGCGGCGTAAGATCGGGGCGCTTATACTCGTCTATTGGCGTTGGCACAGTAACAATATAAATATTACAGTCTTTTGCATCGCTTATAGAGGCGGTAAACGCAAGCGTATGTTGGGTAACGACTCTCGTTAAATAATCTTGTTCAATTTCCAAGGTTTTATCATAGCCCTGGGTTAATTCATCAACGCGTTTTTGGGTTATATCAAAGCCCAGGGTAGGGTATTTTTGCCCAAATTCAACAGCCAAAGGTAAGCCGACGTACCCCAAACCCACAATACAAATTTTAGTATTCACTTGTTGTCCAAAAATAAATTAATTATCACAGTCGATTAAATTTCAGTGGTACTGGCTTCATTACTGGCTAAGATTACTTGCGTCAATTTAGTTTGAATAATGTCAAATACCTTGCTCAATATAGCGTAAATAACGCTACGTCGGCTTGTAAAAATTTTTGTGTTGCATATATCAATCGACTGTTACAGCAGAATTTCTGGAAAGTATTTACAACTACACTGAATACAGAAAGAGTGGCTGTTATTTTTTGTAAAAATCAATAGTGGCTAACTCGAATAAGACTAGTTCAATGTACGACAAAATCAAGATATTGGTCATTAAAAATTAAATATTTATCAGTGTTTGTAAAAAAATTACAGTTTATCCTGCTGTTAATGGCTATTTTCTGCGTTCGTACAATGTGTAATGTGGTATGTGTTTTAACGGTCTCTTTAGCTGATTCCCTGTATAGAATAATAAAATCAAATGATTGTATTGTTCTCAATTAAGCCTTTGTGCTTTTGATAAGGCCGGTTTTGCAATTAGCTGTGTTATTGTATGTCTTAATTAAATCACTATGACTGTTATGTAAAAAAAATTGACGTATCGTGCCGCCGGATGCTAAGTAAAGTCATTTTATTACAGTATGTTACGCTGGTAATAGGCTTGGCTAATATGTAAAAATAATGAACAAGAAAATGTTATTTTAAGCGGCTACTGTGATAATTAAGGTAAAAAACAGTAAAATGTGCAGCTAAAACCGCTAATCAGCACTTGTTAAATATTAATGCAAATAATAGGCCAATTGTTTAAAATAAATACACGTTATTTAAATGCGGCTATCGATAGTAATGTGTTTGCTGCAATACGCCGGACTGCTGAGCTATTATCAACGCTGTACCTAACGCTATCACCCCAAAAATAACCGCAAAAGCAATTTTCCAGACACTGTAAGGTCGTTCACCTTGTACACGGCCTGTTCTGCCATTAATAACAAAGCGATAGGCTTTTTGTTGATAACGAAACGCCGCAGACCACACCGGTAACAAACAATGCTTGTATGTCGTGTGATTATGGCTCGTCGTTTGTTGATCAATGCGCTGTTGATCGCCACCAATATCAAAAGCAATATCTTGATAAATTACATTATCCATTTTGTGTTTGGCTTCATCAAAACCTTGGTCGAGGTTAACTTGGTAATATTCGCTGCTAAAGCCGCTCAGATAGCTTTCATCATAAGGCACCAGATTAGCCACATCCCACGGTTCTAGCTGATCGACAATTTGCCGAGGTAATGATTTGCTAGCCCCAATCAACACATCATCAAAAAATCGGCTGACTTTGCCACGTACCGGTGTCCAATGTATTTGCGGCACTTGGCGAATTTCAGTAAAAACTCGCCCGTCTCGCTCAACCTCAACTTCTTGGTTAACGTAATACACATCGCCCCGCGCACCCAAATAAGCGGTTTCGGTGGCACTATCAAATGTCCAATAAGGGATGTAAACCCCCATTAACTTGGCATCGTTGTCGGTGTATTTTTTGACTTTATTGGGTGCAAACCATAAACCTTTTAGCCAATGTTGAAATTGTTGCTTAGCTTGTTGTTCGGTAATTTTAAAAGGTAACAAAGATTTTGGTGTAATTGGCTTGCTTTGTACTGTGCTGGTGACAATGGTTGTGCCGCAAAAAGGGCATTCGCCAGCATGAACGCTGCTTGCAAATTTAAAGCCTGCGCCGCAGGCAGCACAGTGTATTTCAGCAATTTCTGAGGCGGGCTTGGCCTGTGCCAGCTCAATTAATGCCTGATGAAAATCGTATTCTTGAATGGCTTCGAAACGTTGTTCAATCTGATTTGCTTGGCCGCAATATTGGCAGGTGAGGTGCTGTGTTCCGGGTGCAAACGTCAGTAATGCACCGCATTTGTTGCACGGGAAACGCTGTGTTTTTGACGGCTTGGCGTCTGAGTTTATAGGTTTTAACACGATATTACTGGGTTGCTAGCAGAGGCATATTTGACTGGATTTTAGATAAACGCACTGTGTTAACCAGGAATCGGTGGCGGTAAATTAGTGAAGTGTAGGAAATGTATTGCAAGTTACCTTACTTGGCCATTATCAACTCAACCAACTTAACGAATGGAGGGTTAAATAACGTTAGCCCAAATACAGCGATTCCAACCAATATTTTTAACCACAAGGTATTTTGCTTAAGTTCTGATCGAACTACACTGATCTCAGCACTTAGCTCAGCACGAGCAGTGGCTATTTCCGCCCGAACAAATTCTTTAGTGGCTAATTCGGTTCTTAGCTCATTATATAATTCTGATTTAAGAGATTCTTTTTTATGCGTCATTTGTTCTTCAGAACGATGTTCAATCGCTTGAATAGACTCTTTTATGGCTTTCGCAAAAATTTCTGCTTTTTGCCTGTCATGATTAAATGCCTCTTCCAGTAAAAGAAATGCATCACGCGGTATCGAATAAGCCATGAGCTTTTATCCACCTAATTGGTAAGTTACTTATTGTATCATTGCTTTAAAAGCTACCTATAAATGGCCTAGTACTCAGTCAATTTTATTTTGGCGAGTGTGAATTTTAAAAAACCGTTCGTGGTGAGCTTGTCGAACCATGAGCCACAAGTCCTTCGACAAGCTCAGGACAAACGGAGTATTTTATAGTACTCGACAAAGTAAAAATGACTGAGTACTAGATAGGTACGAAGCAAGCATTCCTGGATAGGTTTTTTTTCGGCTCTGAGGGGTATACAGCGTTTTCACAGTTCAATAGTTACAGCGTAACCGTTCGCACTGAGCTTGTCGAAGTGTGCCGTTCATGCTTCGACAAGCTCAGCACGAACGGTGGCTGTAACTGTCCTAAGTTGAAAACGCTGTACTATGTTCATAACTCGTCTTCAAGCCCCAGGAATCGGCGGCGGTAAATTAGAAAAGCTACCCGCCAAATTTTCTAATTTTTCAGCCGTTATCCATTCCGGCATAGGATCATGCCAAACCAAAGTACTACGGGTAATCTCGCCGCTTTGAATCTTCTGCTTAACCGTTGTTAAATTAAAAGGCCCCGTGCGTTCGCCATTAATGGCCACATACAGCTGTGGCGCGTTTGGTAATGGCGGAGGGGTCGCCTGATGTCTGCTCGCCTCGCTATAAGCCCTGCTTAACTCATTGGCCATGCCGAAACCTACGCCCATACCCACGCCAGCCGATGCCGCGCTACTTGGATTAGCTGCTGCCGTCTGCATGGCTTCTGCTGCCTGATAACGGGTGTAATCATTCAAATTGCCGACAATTCCCATGCTGGTACGCTTATCCAGCGCCTTTTCGACCTCCTCAGGCAACGAGATATTTTCAATCAGCAACTGGCTGACTTCCAAACCGTATTCCAGGAATTCCGGCGCAATACGCGTGCTGATAAACGCACTTAAATCATCATAATTACCGGCTAAATCTAGCACGGGAATATTAGATTCACCCAATATAGAGCTGAACCGAGCGGTAATCAGATTGCGTAATTGATCGCTGATTTCGCCGGTGACAAAATGACCATTAGTACCGACAATTTCTTTGCTGAACATTTCAGGATCTTTAATTCTGATTGTATATGTGCCAAAAGCCCGTAATCTAACCGCACCAAATTCCTTATCGCGCAGCATGATGGGGTTTTTAGTGCCCCATTTTAAATCAGTAAAGCGGCGCATATTAAAAAAATATACCTCGGCTTTAAACGGGCTATTAAAACCATGCGACCAACTTTCCAGCGTGGTCATAATGGGCATATTGTTGGTTTCCAGCTTGTATAAACCAGGCTGATAAACATCGGCAATACGGCCTTCGTTGACCAAAATAGCGGTTTGTGATTCACGCACTGTTAACATCGCGCCGTATTTTATGGCATTGCCGTAACGTTCAAAGCGATACACCATCGTATCACTGGCGTTATCTGTCCATTCGATAACGTCAACAAATTCGCCTAATATTTTGCCAAACAAGCCCATGTGGATCTCCTGATTATTGCTGTGTCGTGACGGGTTCAGTCAGTGTTGTCGGTGTAGGGCGCATTGCTTTAGCCGCAGACAATGTTTTACGTAAGGCCGCTTCACAGGTTTGCAACTCAATAACCGCTTGGGCACGGGCTTTTTTACCGTCTTCAGCAATGGCTAAACTTTCTTCTAGGGTTTCAATCAACAAGGTATTTGCCTGTTTAATGGTTTCAATATCAAACACGCCGCGCTCTAACTGTTTACGGGTTTCTGCGTTGGCTTGTTTCAAGTTTTCAGCATTGCTTTTGAGTAAATCATTGGTTAAATCTGTAGCGGCTTTTACTGTATCAGCGGCTTGCGCTGAGCGGTAAATAGTCACGGCAGTGGCCAATTGTTGCCGCCACAAGGGGATGGTATTGACCAGTGTTGAATTAATTTTGTTAATCAGGCTTTTATCATTTTCCTGTATTAAGCGAATACCCGGCAAGCCTTGCATGGCGACCTGACGGGTTAGGCGTAAATCATGTACCCGACGATCCAATTCATCGCGTGCCGAACGCAAATCGCGTAGCTCTTGTGCAGCTAAGGTTTGTTCATTGGCTTCAGCTTGGATAAGTTTATTTGGAATGGTTTGATTATCCAGCTCTTTGAGCTTTTCATCGCCCGCTTTAATGTAGTTTTCCAGGGTTTGAAAAAAATCCAAATTAGCATTATACAAACGATCCAAACTGGCAATGTCAGTCAGCAGCGTGGTTTTATGAATCTCCAGCGCGTCAGTAATGCTGTCTATTTGCTTACGTACGTCTTCATATTTTTGAATAAACTTGGCAACCGGTTTGGCCTTGCCTAATAAACGATCAAAAAACCCCGGTTTTTGATTGGGATTTAATCCTTCGATATCAAAGCCTCGGATGATAGCCACCATCGCGTTAAGATCGCTACCTGCTGACCCTAGGTCTTTATTTTTAACACCGTCCAGCATCTTATCGGAGATAGTTGTGAGCTGCTCTTGTGCTTTGCTGCCAAAATGTAAAATAGTTTGACTGTCTTCGAGGTTAATTTCAGTCATTAGCTTACCCACTTCTGTGGGTGGGGTAATAACTGGATTGGCCGCTGTTACGGGTGCAGGTGGTATTGCGGCATCGGACAGGTTGTCTGTTAGCACTTTATTTTGCACTGGCGCTACGACGGTTGTGGCTGTTTCGTGTATTGTTGTGGTTGCGTCTAATTGATTTAACTGCTCTTCGTTCATCATGTATTCCTTCTTTTAAGGATATATTAAACAATACCTTCATGTTTAAGCTGCTTGGCCAAGACTTCAATTTGAATATCCAAATCGTATAAATCTTCTTGCAGCAGCTTGTGTTTTTGCTCTTTAAATACGCTTTCTATACTGTCCAGCACGGTGCGAAAATTTTGTTCTAATGCAAGTGTATCGGCTTGCATATGGGTATTGGCGTAGCCATTAGTGACTTTATTAGTTCCATCTAAATAAACCAATAAAAATTTTCTGGCGCGACGGATTGTGCCAGGATTCTTTTCCATTTCGTCGAGAATATTTCTGGCGGTCTCGCAAATACGTTCAATACGGCTATTAAATTCACGGTTAGTGATTTTATCATTGGCATTTTCGATACTTAAAATTGTATTTTCAGCCGCTTCAATCGTTGTGCTAATCTCTTCTACAGTATAGCCATGGCTATCGGCGACCATTTTTAGCGCACGCGGATCAAAACCATAACTTAAAAACATACCTAATAACGCACCACCACCAAACGCTATTGATACAAAAAAAGAGTTATGTGCCCCAAGCCAGGCTAAAGTAAATGTCGTAACGGCAATAATGCCTGCCGCCATGGTTTTTAATGGCCATTTGGGCGCACGCGCAATACGTTTCTCTTTATAAATGGCTTCGGCGTGTAGGCCACGCCGTAATAATTGCGCCGCTAATAAAAATGCCGCATAACCGCCAGCATTCATTACAATACCAAGCAGGTTGCCAGTGGCAAATGCTTTAATGGTTGCGGGGATCAATAAGAAAGGTAGCACATAAAGCAGCAAACCGCTGCTAGCCAACGCATTTTTAGTTTGCTTAACAAAACGTTTGGGGTTTTTGCGTAGCGTATTTAATTCGGTCACGGTAAACCTCGGTCACAATAATGCGGATTATCGCTTTTTACCAGCGCTCGGCGCTAGTACTCAGTCACTCTTTAAATGTCGAATAACAGCCCCCATAAACAAGTTTCACGTAAG
>NZ_FUKI01000070.1 GCF_900163755.1 Crenothrix polyspora
AAATGCACATGAAGATTAAAAACACAGTGCCTACCTGTCCTAAACTCACTATTCATATTGACAGACCAATTAAAAAAGCATACAGTATAGCCCATGATTATTAGAAAAGCATTTAAATTCAGGCTAAACACCAATCCAGAAATAGAACAGAAACTGCTCGAATTTTCCGGCTGCTGCCGTTTTGTCTGGAATAAGGTGCTAAGCCTTAATCTGTATCGGCTTGAAAATAATATGCCTATCATGTGGAAGGGTGAGTTAAGTTTCTGGCTTACCCTTTGGAAAAAATCAGATGAATATAGCTTTCTTAAAGACTGCCATTCACAGCCCCTGCAACAAACCATTGACCAGCTTGAGCGAGCTTTCAAAGATTGCTTTGACAAAAACCAGCCAAACAAGCGCCTACCAAGATTCAAGAAAAAAGGAAAATCTGATAGCTTTCGCTACCCGCAAGGATTCAAGATCGACCAGGAAAGCAGCACAATATTCCTGCCAAAGATCGGAATCGTAAAGTACCGGAACAGTCGCCGTATTGTTGGAGCACCTAAGAACGTTACCGTAAGCCGTAAAGGTGGACACTGGTACGTATCAATCCAAACCGAATACGAGACCGCCCACGATCCGATTCATCCGTCCGCATCCGGCGTAGGCATAGATATGGGTGTCATCCAGTTTGCCACGCTATCCGATGGCACTGTGTACGCGCCACTGAACAGCTTTAAAGGCTTGGCTGCTAAGCTTGCCAATCTGCAAAAGCAACTGAAAAACAAAAAGAAATTTTCAAATAACTGGAAGAAACTACAGGCTAAAATAGTCAAATTGCACGAAAGAATAGCTAGCGCACGTCAAGACTACTTGCATAAAATATCAACTGAGATCAGCGAAAACCAAGCCTTAGTTGTCATCGAAGATTTGCGGGTGTCCAACATGACCAAACGGGCTAAAAATAAAAACGTGGTGCAAAAATCAGGCTTGAACAGGTCGATACTAGATCAAGGTTGGTCGATGTTTGCAACAATGCTTGAGTATAAGCAGGCGTGGAGTGGTGGACAGGTACTTAGAGTGCCAGCCGCCTACACAAGCCAGACATGCCCATGTTGCGGCCACGTATCGAAAGAAAATAGAACGACACAAGCAAGTTTTGTTTGCGTAGATTGTGGTTACAAGAATAACGCTGATGTAGTCGGCGCTATCAATGTAATGGCGCGGGGACACCGCGTCTTAGCCTGCCAAGCGAGTGATGCAGTAATGTCACCGGCAACAGGAACTAGTAAGAAGCTGCGAAGCAAGCTTACTCTTTAGAAATAAGGAATCCCCTTCCTTCAGGGAGAGGAGGCTGTCAAGCTCTAATGGATAAGTTAGGTGTATTTACGAGCTAGCGCTTTTTTCAGCGCTTCCTCTACTGTACATTTAGTTTCAATGCGCTCTAATATTACTTCATCCACTGTACCTCGTGCAACTATTTGGTGAATAATCACAGGTCTGTCGAACCCGGCCTGGTATT
>NZ_FUKI01000165.1 GCF_900163755.1 Crenothrix polyspora
CCTGCTCAGGAAACTCTTCCAAGTAGGCCAAAAGACTATCTCCGAAGAGATCCGGGAATATCTACTCAAAATTTCCGGTGATACTGACGATGATTGAATCCAATATCGCTTCATAGCGGTAATTGTTTGATAATAAATCCTATTTCCACGTTGCTGAAAACCTGGGGCATGGGTGGTTTTACACCGTGCATTTAGCGAACTTACGACTGACGAGTTCCTGATAACAGCTTAAGAGCTGCCATTTTGCCGCAAATGACAGCTGCTATGGAGGATGCGTGGCGCTATATCTCCGAAATCTAATGGCTTTGAGTTATTGAGATTAAGGAGCCAAATATTGCTAAATTTTACTAGAGAGAATATACATTATGATGCGCCGCACAGCTACAATTGGTTTAATTGAATTACCTGAACTGGGTTTATTTGATAGTTATGGTCGTAACCGCGCGTCAGTTCGCCGTGGTTCAACCCTGATTAGTAAGCAGGTATTGTTAGCCAATCTGCAAAATTACGGCTACGATGCCCAGCTTGTCAATTTAAAGGACGGCGATTATGAAGGGGCTTATGGCGAGGTAACCTGGGGCGGCACTAAACTTACCAAGGTCTATGTCGGCCGTAATATTTTTGAATTAAAAGCCGATGAATATGATATTTGGGGGGTCACCAATAATTTCTCCCAACACAGGGAAGTCGCTTGTTTTACCATCCAGCATCTGGTGCGGCAAGGAAAACCCGTTATTGTCGGTGGCTCTGATGCTATTGCTGAACCCGAAATGTATTTGCAAGCCGGTGCCAGTGCTATTATTACTGACAAATCGGGGGGGTCTAATCGCTCGGCAATCGAATACCTGCTTGGCAATATACCCAAAGAAGAATTGGGTGGGGTAATTTTAGCGGATGGCAGCCACTACAGCCAACGTGGGCATGTGCTAAGACCAGAAGACTGGGCATTACCCTCCGTAGAGGTTGCGCGGGCGTGCTTAGGGACAGAATATTGGAGCGCAGAATACCCCGGCGAACTATTGGCCATTGGCTCGGTGTTCTCTGATATTGGTTGCGACCGCAAGTGTGATTTCTGCCAAACGCCTAACTACGGCCTGGGTTACCGGCGTATGTCGCCCCAGCGTACGCTTGAATGGCTGGCAAAGCAGAAAGAAGCCGGTGCAAGGTCGGTGGTAGGATCTTCAGATCAGTTTATGGCGCGGGTGCTTCGGGAGGAAGGTCGTGATGAGATACTGGAAATTATGAAAGGGGCGCGTGAGCTTGGCTTGGCAATGCTGTGGCCCAATGGTCTGGAATTACGTAAGGCCACTATAGGCCGAGGGCTAAACCGTCCAGGCACTGATTTGACACCGGATGAGGAACTTATCAATGCCGTGTGGGGCTGGGATGGCAACGCCGGGACATTCCATGCTTACATGCCTGCCGAACGTCCTCTTGACGGGCGTGACAATTATGCCAAGTTACTGCCGTGGCAGGAACATTGTGAGCTGTTAAGAGCCATTGTTCGCTCTGGTTTACCGGCACTGTCTTATGGCATAATTATCGGTTTTGAAGATGAGACAGAGAGCAGTTTATTGCGTCTTGAGGAAGCCATTATGCAAGTCCATGCAGATTTGATGAGCATCAATCCCAACCTTATTTTTCAGGTGTCGCCTTTTGCTATTTCACCTATTCCTGGGACGGGACAAGGAAAATCTTTGCGTGAATTGGGCTTACTGCGTTTTGATGACCCTGTGCTCTATGGTGGCCTTTGGACACCCAGTGTCGATACCCGTTGCCTTAGCTATGAAAGGATTGCTGAATGGCAAATTCGGCTCTTGAATATTGGCAGCGAGAAAGGCAAGTCGGCATTTATCAATACCGATTTTTCACCCGCGCCCGATGCAGTAAGGTCGCAGCAGCGTGTCTGGTAATTTTGCCCTCCATAATTTAAAAAATAAACAGACCAAAAAACAGGGTATTTTTTAATTATGGGGGCAATGGGTTTGGTGTCTACCGACGCAATAAATGGACACTAAAATATTTTTTGGTGTCCTGCCAAACCTGCGCACTCTTCCACCCGGCCTGTTGCGCTAATGCTTTAAATTCATCCACGGTGTATTTATAAGAGTTTTCGGTATGGATGGACTCTCCCGGTTTAAAGGTGAACGTGCTGCCATTGACGCGTAATTTCTGTTCCTTGTGGCTAAACAAGTGCATTTCAATTCGACCTTCGGGTTCGTTGTAAAAAGCGTGGTGGTAGAAACCCGCGACATCGATTTCGCTGTCCAGTTCATTATCAATACGTTTTAGCAAGTTAAGGTTGAAATCGGCGGTTACCCCAGCGGCATCGTTATAGGCGCGGTTCAGCACCTCCACCGGTTTTTTGGTATCAATGCCAATTAACAAAGAACCATCTTGCCCCGCCTTATCACGAATGTCTCGCAAGAAATGAATGGCATCGCCAGGGTCAAAATTACCTAAACTGGAACCAGGGTAAAAAAACACCCGCTTATGGCAAGGTATCTCCGAGGGCAAATCATACGGTTTGGTATGGTCAACGCACACGGCATGAATGGGCAAATGCGGGTAATCTTGCGCCAGGTTCTGTGCCGAGGCGCGTAAATACTCGGCAGAAATATCCATCGGCACATACATGGCCGGCTGCATTCTATCCAACAGGAAACGGATTTTTTTGCTGCTGCCAGCCCCAGGTTCAATAATATGGCAACCCTTCCCAAGGCAGGCAATGATTTCATCGGCGTAGGTCTCGCAAATGTCGCGCTCCACATCGGGCACATAATATTCGGGCTGATCGCAAATCTGATCAAAAATGTGCGAACCTTCCTTGTCATAAAAAAACTTGGGGTGCAGTCGCTTGGGGGTTTGTTGCAGGCCACTGATAACAGCGGTATGCAAATCCTCAAACTCAGGTTGATAGTTATGAAAATAAAATTTCATAGTAGTGTTCCTTTAACAGTCATCAGCTAAACGGATACCGCTGAATTGCCAGCGGTCGTGGGGGTAAAAAAAGTTGCGGTAACTCGGTCGCATATGCTCCAATGAGGTGGCACAACAGCCACCGCGTAATACCATCTGGTTGCACATAAACTTGCCGTTGTATTCTCCCGCAGAACCCACCAAGGGTCGGAATTTTGGGTAAGGGTGATAGGCCGTTGTTGTCCACGCCCACAAATCACCATACCATTGCCCGTTTGCATTTGCCGGTTGGGGGTGCAGGCTGTCGGTATCAAAAAAATTGCCGGTCATCGGCTGGCCTGCCAGTACCACCTCGATTTCTGCTTCGGTCGGCAGGCGCTTGCCCGCCCAGCGTGCATAGGCTTCGGCTTCATAATAACTAATGTGGCACACGGGCTCATGCAAATGCAGTGGCCGCAAACCACCCAAGGTCATCTGCAGCCAGTTTGCGCCATCTCGCTCCCAGTACAAAGGCTGTTGCCAGTTGTGTTGGTTAATACAATGCCAGCCATCTGCCAGCCATAGCTCAGGCCGCTGGTAGCCCTTATCTTCCATAAAAGCCAAGTATTCACCGTTGGTGGTCAAGCGGTTTGCCAACCTAAAATCAGGCACGTAATGCGGATGGCGGGGTGCTTCATTATCATAGGAAAAACTGCCGCCACTGTGGCCAATATCATATAGGCCAGCGACCTGTTCGTGCCATTGTATAGCACAGGTATGATTGGTTGGGCTTATCGCCAAATCATTGCGATAGGCGGGTTTTAAAGGGTTGACCGAAAAATTATATTTAATGTCCATGCACAACAGTTCCTGGTGTTGTTGTTCATGGTTCAGCCCCAGTTCAATAAAAGACTGATGTTGTGCATCAGGAGATTGTTCCAAGACATTAAAAAAAGCTTCCATGCCGGCATCTACTGCACGGCGGTAAGCATAGATTTCATCAACACTCGGACGTGCTAACAAACCCCGCTTGGCGCGTGGGTGAAATTTGCCGATGGTTTCATAATATGAATTAAATAGCACCTCGTATTGAGGGTGGAGAGGACGGTAATCTGTAGCGTGCGGCTTGAGTAAAAAAGTCTCAAAAAACCAAGACACATGCGCGATATGCCACTTGGGTGGACTTGTTTCCACAATAGATTGAATTTGATAATCTTCGGTGTTCAAGGGGCTGCAAATGTTTTCGGATACCTTACGCACCCGTTGGTAACGCGCCCTAAGCTGTTGCACTGCGGTTTTCTCATCTAACATTGTCATAGATTCTCTTTTAGTAATCACTATTTGCTCCGCCTAATCTGAGGGGCTAACGTGTTGCGTAAGATATAAAAAGCAACTGGCTTCAGTTGTCATGATTTTTAAGATTGCTTAACTGAATAGGCTGTATGGCATTTCTGACACTCAATCCCATGCCTAAATAAAACATGACCGCCGCCAAAGCAAGACCGCCATGCAGTAACATAATGCCGCTAATGCTGATGGCCGCAGGAACAACCGAAATCCACATATTTTGATGCTGGGTTTTCTGGAACTGCTGCCCCATGTCGATCAAGGTGGGAAGATGGCTTAAGTCCCCATCCATAAAGATAATTTGCGCGGTGTCGGTGGCGGCCGTTGTTGCACCTTTGAGTGACACAGAGATATCGGCCTGTTTAAGCGCAATCGCATCGTTGATGCCATCGCCGATAAAACAAACGGTGCGACCTTCCGCTTGTAATCTTTGTGCAATCTGGGCTTTTTGTTCCGGCAAAGTATTGGCAAAATAGTCATCAATACCCAGTTTTTCAGCCAGGTTGCGGGTGGGCGTTTCCCGATCACCGGAAATGATGCAGGTATGGATGCCGCGCGCTTTCAAAGCCTGGACGGTTGCATGGGCGGATGGCCGCAGTTGTGGGCGCAGCTCTATTGCTCCCGCCAACAGGCCACCTATCGCCAGCATGACCACAGAATGGCCCTGGGATTCGGCTTGTGTTTGTATGTGGATGGCCATTTCAGGGAGGGCGATGCCCACACTTTCCATAAAACGAGTGCTACCAATGTGGGTGGCCTGGCCAGCAATGCAGACTTCTATGCCATAGCCTACCTGGCAATGGCTGTGTTCAGCAAGCGGTAAAGATAAGCCTTGCTGTTGTGCCGCCGTAATAATGGCACTGGCAATGGGGTGGCTCTGGCGGTGTTCGGCGGCAGCGGCAAAGGCCAGTATGTCATTGTCAGTATGTTGGGCAAAACGATGGATTAAGTGTAGTTCAGGTTGTTCTTCAGTTAACGTGCCAGTCTTGTCAAAGATAACGGTGTCAATCCCTGGCAGCACATCCAAAGCCATGCCATCCTTAATTAAAATTTGTTGCTCGGAGGCATGGCGCAAAAAATTCATCACACTCATTGGCGAGCTGATTCGCATGGTGTATCCAAAACAAGACCATAGCACACCGATAGCACCCGACATACCACTGATTGGTAAAGCTAGCACACTCAACAACAGGGTCGGTGCCACGGCACGGTCGGCTATTTGCTCGGCACGGCATTCATGCTGGTTTTTATAGTCGGCAGTTTTTTGCAAAATATCACCGATACGGGCGGCTACTGTCTGCTGACCTGATTTGCACACTTTAAGTTCAAGTCGACCACTGAGTAGCAGTGTAAAAGCAAATACGTCATCACCCCCCTGCTTTTCAGCAGGTTGGGATTCGCCGGTCAAGATACGCTGATCGACCAATGCGATACCTTGCAAAATAATGCCATCAACTGGGATAATTTCCCCAGAACGCACAACGACAACGTCATCTTCCTGCAAATCCGCTATGTTAATTTCAGTCTCTACACCACCGCGTTGTACCCACACACAGGTAGATACCCGCATAAACAGGCCGCCCAGTTGCTGACGTGATTTCTGCTTGCTGGTATTAAGCAATTTCAGGGCAACGGCATAAAGGAACAGGCCGATTGCGGTTACTTGCCAAAAACCTGCCAAAATAGCAGCACTTACGGCAATGGCATCGACTAAAGCCACTGTCATGCGACGCTCATGCACCAGACTTTGCCATGCGTCTTGAAACGGGCGGCGCACCAGGTACAAAGACAGTGGTACGGTCAGTATTAACCATAAAGGCGCTACTGCCCCTAATGCAATGGTAATACCTGCATTTAAGGCCGCTACCACTAGGTAGCGGTTATCTTGCTTGGTCGCTTCGGAAATTTGCCGAGGGGCGAAACCGTTCAGGGTTTCTAGGTGTTGTTCACGACGTGTGCCCAGTAAACTGTCTATTTTTTGTTCAAAAGCGGCATGGCAATCTTCGGCCAAAGTTTGCTGTGGTTGTGGCAAAAGATAGGCATGCAGGGGCTTTTCTTTATGATTGCTCACTTTTGCTAAGCGGGCAGTTAAATAAGAGACGGTAACAACCGCCAACAAGCTTGCTATCATGATGATGTGCCGTGCTGTTGTTATGTTTTTTTACAAAATATTATTATAAAACAGAAAATAGGACCTTATTGTTAAGAAATGTAAGTAAACATTGCTATTGCCCTTAATCCTATTGTGGCTTATAGTCAGACTTTAATACTGAATAAAAACTGAGCGATGCTGCCCTTATTTCCTGTAGTCGAAAATTGTATTTACCTAAACCATGCTGCCGTAGCACCCTGGCCGCAGCCTACTGTTGATGCCCTTCAGCAATTTGCCCAGCAAAATCTTAATTTTGGCGCGAGCTATTACCCGACCTGGTTGACAGTTGAGCAGGCATTGCGTGAAAAAGTCGTCACATTATTAAATGCCGATTCCATCGATAATATTGCCCTGGTAAAAAACACCTCCGAAGGCTTATCTTTTGTGGCCTATGGCTACCCGTGGCATTCAGGCGACAATGTGGTAGGCATCCGGCAGGAATTTCCATCCAATCGTTTCGTTTGGCAATCATTGGCCAATAAAAACGTGGCCTTTCGTCCGCTTGATCTGCAAACCTTAGGCGGGCTTACAGCTGAACACGCCTTGATGGCGTTGTGCGACAGCCACACCCGAATTTTGGCGGTCAGCTCCGTGCAATACACCACAGGCTTGCGCTTAAATCTTCCCCTGTTGGGTGAATTCTGCCGCCAACACGGCATACTGTTTTGTGTGGATGCCATACAGCAATTGGGCGTTATACCGTTTGATGTGGTGGCCTGCCAGGCGGATATTGTTGTTGCGGATGGCCATAAATGGTTGATGGGGCCAGAAGGCTTGGCTATTTTTTATGTCAGTGATGCAGCAAGAAATTGTTTGCAGTTGACGCAATACGGTTGGCACATGGTCGAGCACAGCGGCGATTATCAGGCAGAAACATTTACCCCAGCGGCATCTGCCCGCCGCTTTGAGTGTGGCAGCCCCAATATGCTCGGCATACACGCGCTCAATGCCAGTTTGGGACTGCTGCTGGATACTGGCATAGAGCGTATTTGGCGGCAAGTTTCAGCCAAGATTGACCTGCTGGCCGACCAGCTTAGGCAAGTTACTTCGGTAAGCGTGTTGAGTGATCTCGCTGTAGAACGCCGTTCTGGCATTTTAACGTTTACCGCCGGCGCAGAAAACAACACCCGTATTATGGAATCTTTTAAGCAATACCCCGTCATTGCTGCCGAACGCGGTGGCGGAATACGCTTATCGCCGCATTTTTATACGCCTGATTCGCAGTTACTGGCCACCGTAGGCGTAATCGCCGCCGCTGTGTTTTGATCTTGATAATCTTGTTTTAAATTATGGCTATTGGCCATACCCAATAGTAAGCCGCTGTAGGTAAATAATACCGAATAAATCAGGCCAAAATCCAACAACAGCGTGGTGGATATATCAATCAGATCGACACCTGTCGGCGCGATAAGGTTGAAATGCTGCTTGGCCTTAAAGCTGGCGGCGAGGTCAAAGACTTGCGGTAACGGCTGTAAGCCATTACCAAATAAAATAATATCTGGCGATGCCATCTTACCGTTCGTCAGTGGGTGCGCGGCAAACGTTAACGACAGCGTTGGCCTTGCCGCGTCGTGGCGCGTGTCGATATCGACATAACACACCGTCCGGCCTTCGGCTTGCAATTGTAAAAGCGCATCGGCTAGCGGCTGATCTGGACTTGTGCGGATATAGCCGTCCATTCCCAGATCAGCTAACCACGCCAACTGCAAAATAGTCTTATCCGCCAGGGCAATCTGTAACGATAACGGTTGTGATCCCTGTGTATTGTCTTGTACATAACGCTGCCGCAAGTCGTGCATAACGTTCATGGCCTGTGAACGGGTAATCGCGTCGTGGAACAACTGCTCGGAAAAAACCAGGGTATCGACCTGCATGGCCTGTTCCAAGCTGCTCGCTTGGGTAATTAAAATGCCTTGCTCAAGTGCCTGTAGGCTTAACTGTTGGCTGGTATAAGGACCTAACTTACGCAGGTGGGCGCCAAATGTGGTTGTTAAAAACGCGGCTGCGCGGTTAACGCCTATCATCGGCAAGGTCACCACAAAAGCGGCGAGCATCCACGGGGCCATCTGTTCGCCGTGGCGTTCGCCGTGCTGCTGGATAGCACTGGCTGCCAGTAGCGTCTGTTGCAAATCAGTAGAGTATTTATCAGCTAGCTGCAAGGTGTTGGTGCAGGCCTCTTGCAAGCTGCGGTGAAATTTTTCTTGTTGACGTATACAGTGGCGGTCACTGACGGCAAGCAACACCGCATCTAACGCCGCAATCAAGTTATATCCCATGACCACACAGACGGTAACGCGGGTGGCCGTTAGCACCTGGTCGTTAATCCGGCGTTTTGCGTACAGTTTTTGCCAGGCATTTTTAAAAGTGGGTGTGAAAATATACAATATGATAGGAATGCTGGCCGCGCCCAATAACGGTATGCGCAGTACAATACCGGTAGCCGCCAAACTGAGCGACATTGAAGCAATCGCCAACGTTTGGTCGGCTTTTTTTGTTTTGGCAGACACCACCTTTTTTTTGTGGCGATCAATGCGCTCAGATACCTTGGCCAGCACAAAAGCCTTGCTGCCCGTATAAAGCACAATGCCTGCCACAAGGGTGATAGGGAAAAATAGCATGGTTTGATCTCGGTTTTTGTTAAATTCATTATGGTCAGTCTACGCCAACGACATTTAGACAAAACAGGACGTATCAGTAAAGTATCAGCTTTATTTACAGCGTTTTCACAGTTCAATAGTTACAGCGTAACCGTTCGCACTGAGCTTGTCGAAGTGTACCGTTCATGCTTCGACAAGCTCAGCACGAACGGTGGCTGTAACTGTCCTAAGGAACGCGCACGAAATAACTTGAGCAAGTTCATGCTTCGACAGGCTCAGCACGAACGGTGGTGGCGTTTAAGTTGTTCAAGTTATTTCATGCACGTTCCTAAGTTGAAAACGCTGTATGTTGGATCTTACGCTGAATAAAACATATCCGACATTTAAAAATGACAGCTACCCACTTATAGACGGGACAATAAACTACAACTACCGTTCGGCCTGAGCTTGTCGAAGGCTGTTGTTCATGGTTCGACAAGCGCACCACGAACGGCTTAACCTGAAACTGTCCCGCCTTAAGTAAGTAGCCAAAATGACTAAGGAACGCGCACGAAATAACTTGAGCAAGTTCATGCTTCGACAGACTCAGCACGAACGGTGGTGGCGTTTAAGTTGTTCAAGTTATTTCATGCACGTTCCTAAGCACCAAGGCTATATTAAAAGTTAATCGTCCGATTGCCCTATACGGAACAAAATATCTTTGACACGGGAAACCGACTGCATGAGGATAGGCAAGCGGTCAAGACTGCCTTGAAACTCCCAGAAATAGGTGACGGTTGAAAACACTGTACCGGCTTCAATTCCTGGCATAGCGGTGGTGTACATAAACACATTGACCGAAGCCAGCACCACGAATAATTCAATCATTAACCAGGTGCGGCCTTCGATGTCGGAGTTTTTAACCCGCAAAAAACGCAAGAAACTAAAATGCCGCCATAAGCGTGTTTCCGAGCCTTGGTTAATCACCCGTGTCTGGCGTTCAAGGCTATTGTTAAGGCTACGGTTGATACGGTTAATAGGCCGCCACAAAGTGATATTTAAGGCCAGCACCGGCACCAGCATCACCACGGCAATCAGCGTGATATGCCAATCAAATAAAGTCAACATCACCAATGATCCAATGAAGGCAATCACCATCGCAAAAATATCGGGGATGTCTCGTTCAAAAAATTCCACCACTTCTCGAACCAGTATGGAACGCGCCACCAATTTACCCGCTGGTACGCCTGCTTCACGCTGTTGTTTAATGACACCAGAGACTACATCGGTATAAATACCCATAAATACGCGTGTGTCATACATTTTGCGTGCAGCGGTTAATATCGCCAAAATTACCCATAAAGCCACGAAAATCAACAGGCCGGTGTATTGGATTTTCAGCAGGTCATTAATGGCTTTGCCCATTGCCCACGGTACTAACAAGCCTAACAACTGTTCGCCCAAACTCAGGCTATAGTTAAGCCACAACTTGCTTCGATTATCGCGCAGTAAATCGGTGAATAAATTGTTGCTTTGCATTGTCAATCCTGGGGGTCATAACCTTACTTAAGTCAACATAGGCCGACTACCCGATTTCGCTCCGCCTTTAACCATGAAAACGGGTATTTTATGTGGTTATAAGGCTGGATAAGGGGATATTTTCATGCCTTGGCACACAGTTTTAAGATGGGGTATTGCGCCTATTTTGCTGGTTGCTGGTTTTGTACAGCTTTCAGGCAAATCTTGCAATAATCAATGACGGTTTCTTCGGCGGCCTGTTTTACGGCAGGGTCAATTTCTGTAGCGGGATTAATAAGCCAGTTTAGCTCAACATTCATTTCCACACAAAATTCGGCAATTTTTTCGCCCAATGCCTGTAGTCCCTCACTGGGCAAGGCTAAAAGCCAGGCCTGCAAGGCTTTGTCTTTCGTCAGCGAAGTTTCTGCCCACGCTTTTATTGGGGTAGCCCAATCTTGATTTTTAGAGGCAAACGGCGCGGCCAGCCCCGACCAGGCCTGTTGCAATTTTTCCTTGGATTGTGACAAGGTCCACATCACCATAAAAATCAAAGATAACAAGACCAAAAAAATAACCAACATGTGCATAGGGAGGGTTCTCTTAAATCAGTGGCAAACAGCTTGCTTGCCCAACATTGTAAGACAATAATCATTGCAATGTACAGCATGCGCCGCTGAAGTTGAAGGCTGCGCAACATTTCTTAACATTTATTAACGCACTATAAAAACCGGTTAGCCAAGGCTTAATTTACAATGAAACAAATATGACGGCTCCTGTTTTGGAGGCCGTCCTTCTTGCTAGTAGACAGGTCTAATGATGAAAAACCAGACAACACATTTTTACGGCAACACACACGCCTATGCCATTTTTAATCACTTGGTCGCATTGCAACGAATAGCCACTGAGACAGGTGCTAGCAAGCTATGAGATTGCTTACTTTTATAGAAAAAGAATCGCACCAATCGTACCGGCAGATCGTGGTGATTGCTGTGGTTTCCGGTATCGCCAATGGTTTGTTATTGTCCATTGTTAACCATGCCGCCGCGCGAGTCGCCAAGGGTGAAGATCTGACCGAACTTTTCCTGTTGTACATGATTGCCTTTGTGCTGTTTTTGTATGGGCAATGGTATTCCTTCACCCAGGCCGTGGTCGTCATTGAAGATGCCATGTTCAATATTCGCATCCGGCTCACTCATAAAATCAGGCAAGTGGAATTGTCTTTTATAGAAAGTACCGCCAGTCATGACTTGTATTCCAGGTTGACCCAAAACAACGCTATCATGTCACAGGCCATTCCACAGATTACCAGTGCCGTCCAGGTTGGTATGCTGCTGGTTTTCTCATTACTTTATTTGGGTTATCTGTCACCTGTCAGCTTTGTGATTGCTGCACTGGCCATTGTGGTGGGCATCAGTTTGTTCATCTCAGAATCTAAAACCATTAAAGCAGATCTGCTCCAGGTTAAACACAAGGAGGCCGGTTATTTCACCTTGATCACTCATTTAATTGATGGCTTCAAGGAAATCAGGTTAAGTCAGGCCAAAAATGATGCCATCTTAAGCCATATCAGCCAAGCCTCTAAAGAAGCACAACACATCAGAGTTGAAGCCGGACGGCAGGAAGTAAAAATGTGGGGCTTTGGGCGTATTTTTATTTACACCCTGATGCCGGTGCTGATCTTTATCATCCCGTCTTTTATCCATGAAAATCCATCGGATATTTACAAAATAACCGCCACTTTATTATTTATGGCCGGCCCCATCAATTTGCTGGCCAATGCGCTGCCTATGTTCAATCGGGTTGATTTAGCTATCCATGATTTAACACAGCTTGAGACAGAAATGGATGCGGCTATTGCCCCCGAATCGACTGCGACACAGAACAGCTGTTTTGATTTTGATGACCTTCATTTGACTGACATCAGTTTTAGCTATCCTAGCAAAAATGATGACCTGGTATTTTCAGTGGGGCCTTTTGAAGGTACGCTACACCGAGGTGAATTACTGTTTATTATTGGCGGCAATGGCAGTGGCAAATCCACCTTCCTTAAGTTGTTGACCGGGCTTTACTACCCCAGTACAGGGGCTATTCACGTAGGTACAGCGCTTGTTAAACACGGTAATTATCAGGCTTACCGCGAGTTGTTTACCACGGTATACACTGATTTTCATCTGTTTGATAAAATTTACGGGGTTAATAATTTACAAGCAGAGGATGTGACATATTGGCTGGAAAAAATGCACTTACAGCATAAAGTAAAATACCAAGACGGTGGTTTTACCAGCACCAGTTTGTCAACAGGGCAACGTAAACGCCTGGCTTTAATTGCTGCGCTACTGGAAGACAAGCCTATCTTGATTTTAGATGAGTTTGCCGCCGACCAAGACCCCAGTTTCCGAAAATATTTCTATGAAGTGTTGTTGCTGGAATTGAAAGCATTGGGCAAAACCATTATTGCCGTCACCCATGATGACCATTATTTTCACGTCGCGGATCGTGTGTTGAAAATGGATGAAGGTAAATTGCTGCCTTACGATACGCTCCACGACTTTCATCCGCCTGTAACGCCATAGCCGGTCAAGCACATTTTTGGTCAAAACCATGCAACTTATATGAACAATAATGTTAAGAAATGTTGCAGTGGCTTCACCTGATTACAGGTTTGCTGTAAATTATACAGCAACACCTTATCCTCTGTTTGTTATTGACATGAATCTTGGTTAGACCGCCATTTGTTATTGGCGGTTTTTATTGGCAGGCCACTTATGCAATCGTTCGAAAACCCTATAGAAAACACATGAACACAGGTATGGCAAGACTCCGTTTTATGCTCGGAGAATGGCATGTTGAAGCCCATGTTATGGATGAAAGTAACCAATGGCTTAGTATTCCTTTACCGGATGAAACCACTATTGTGCCGATGCTGGATGGCGCATGCCATCGCGAAGAAATGCCGGTTTTTTTTGATGGCAGTGTTAGCCGTTTGTTCTTTTCATGGTCGTACGACAACTACCGCAAGCTGTACCGAATGGTGTCGTGTGATGACAGCGAAGGCTTGATGGCTGTGCTTGAAGGCAATTTTACCGAAGGCACCGATACCGTTGTCATTAACGATGTGCATACCGGTAGCGCTGTCGTAGATGAGGCGGGTCTGGTGGTTTTTTTTAGGCAACTGGCCTCTAGCAAAACCAGTGCTGACAGTTTTACCGACATCGTTTCAGAATCTTACGATGGCGGCCAAACCTGGCTGCCGGTGTTCCGCGCTGTGCATACCCGAAAAAATGACCCTAGATTATAAGGCTTACCTCCCACTATGACACCTACTCTTTATCGCATTGCCCTGATGGGTCTTGGTAATGTTGGTTCTGCCGTATTAGCCATTTTACACCGAGAGCAAGACAGCTTACTCAAGCGCTATGGGGTCAGGTTTTGTGTGGTCGGTGTGGCGGAATGGGGCGGCTGTGCGATAGATGAAAACGGCCTTGATCTGGAATTGTTGCTGGCCACACTGCAAGCCAAACGCCCAATAGCCAGCCTTCCTGGCATTGGCAGGCCGGATATGCAAGGCATAGAACTACTCGAACTGCTAAGCCCTGATATTGTTTTGGAAGCTACCCCTGTTAACCTGCACGATGGACAACCTGGGCTTGGTATTGTCACCACCGCCTTGCAACAAGGTATACATGTGGTGTTGGCTAATAAAGGTCCTTTAGCTTTGGTTTATGGCCAACTTGCCGCGCTGAGTGATTTACGCCTAGGCTGGGGTAGTGTTTATAACGAAAAAGCTAGCGCCGATATAGCGCAAAAAATCTATCCAAAACTACGTTTCAGTGCCTGTGTTGCAGGCGCGTTACCTACCATTAACCTGGGCTGCCGCGACTTGGCGGGCTGTAATATTTTACGCCTGGAAGCGGTTTTTAATGGCACAACCCAGTACATCCTGCGTGCAATGGAAACGGGACAAAGTTATGAAACGGCGCTTTTAGATGCTCAGCGTCGTGGCATTGCTGAAACCGATCCATCTTTGGATGTAGACGGCTTAGATGCTGCGGCTAAATTGGTGATAACCGCCAATGCCGTTCTCGGACAAGCCAGCCAATTGTCTGATGTGAATGTCCAAGGTATTCGGACATTAAGTCAAGACAGTGTACAGCAACCCCTTAAAGACGGAAATCGTATGGTGTTGGTGTGTTTGGCAGAACGCATCGGGGAAAGCTATCAACTGTCCGTACAGCCCACTGTTTTACCGCTGGATCACCCTCTTGCAAGGCTCACGCCTGATGAAATGGGGGTGGTATTTTATACGCAAGATGTAGAACGGCTGTCATCCGCCAGCTCTGAACCAGGTGCTGCACCGGCAGCAGCTGCCATGTTACGCGATATGCTAGATATTATCCGCAGCGACAAACACATATAACCTCAATCTTTCCAACCGACACCGCTTATTTCTGGATATATTATGACCACCCAAAGAACGCTTACCTTATTGCCTGAAGATTTTGCGATTTGCCGATTAGACCCTGATGCAGTCATTCCAGACTGGGCAATACAAAGACCCGCCAGTTTTTTTGTCATCACTCAAACCCAAGAAGAATTGTCGGTAATTTGCCCACAACAGCGCGTGCCTGACGATGCTAAGGCGCATAGAAATTGGCGCTGTCTTAAGCTTGAAGGGACTTTCGATTTAGATGAACCGGGCATAATCGCGGCATTGGTCAACCCCTTGGCGCAAGCCGGTATTGCGGTGTTTGTTGAAGCCACCTATGACACGGATTATCTCCTCGTTAATCAAATAGATAACGCTATTTTGGCACTGGAAAAACTGGGGCATCGTATTGTGCAATAGACTGATTTTAATTAGTTTATAGCTGGGTTGTTAACAAGACTAGCTAACTGAATTATAAAAAAGGAATACGGTATTAAAACCCGTTATGTTTACTGTCTTTGCTCGTTTTCGAAGTCCCCTGTTATTTAGCGCACTGATTTTTGCGGCGACCCCAGTGGCCGCAAAAGACCGGATCGGTTTATTTAACGGACTAGCCCTGGTTAATGATGCCGCTTGGATGACATCTGCAAAGCTGCAGGTAAATGCTTGGGCAGATGCCGGTATTATCTACAATGCCAATAACCCCAGCGATAATTACAACGGCCCTGTGGTGTTTGCCGACCGCGCCAATGAATTCAATCTGCATCAGCTGGGGCTACAGGTGTTCAAAGATGTAAATACGCAAGGTGGCGCGTGGGATATAGGCGGCAAAGTCACTGTGATGTATGGCAGTGATGCCCGCTTCAACACCATCAATCCTTACGGTGACAAGACCTGGGACAACAATCTAATTGGTGCGTCCCAACGTTTTTACAAGCTGGCGATACCCAATGCTTATCTGGATGTTTTTGTGCCACTGGCCAAGGGCATAAGCGTTCGTATGGGACGGTTTTATACCATCATGGGTTACGAAACCGGCCTGTCGCCGGATAATTTCTTTTATACTCATCCCTATACGTTTCAATATGGCGAGCCATTTACCCATACGGGACTAACGGTCACTTATCCGTTATTAAAAAACCTCACGGTTACCTTAGGGGCAGTCACCGGCGGCCACAGCTTGGTTAATGGCGTGTTGGATGGCAATGGCGGCTGGGATGGCTTTGACAACAACATGGAAAACTGGAATTTTTTGGGCGGCCTTAACTGGACATCCCAAACAGGGGCAAGCTCAGTCGCCCTGTCTGTTATCACCGGCGATGTTAACAGCGACAACAATCTGCGGGCGTTCCAGCGCCAAACAGGTCGCATCAAGCAAGACAACCGCACTTTTTATAGCCTGGTTTTACAGCACGATTTTACCGAGCGCTGGCATTTTGTTCTGCAACATGACCATGGTTTTGAACAACAACACCCACTCAACAACTTCCATTCTGCACAATGGTACGGCATACAAACGCAAACCCGCTACGACGTAACCGACAACTTAGGCCTTGGCCTACGTGCCGAATGGTTCCGTGATGCCGATGGTGTCCGTGTCGGCCAAATGTGTCCAGGTTGCGCCCAATTAGCCACGGGTCGTGCTGATTATTACACGCTTAGCCTAGGTTTAAACTGGAAAATGTTGAACTGGATAACTGTACGCCCCGAACTTCGATATGATTGGTCTGATGGCGTTAAAGCGTTTGATAGTCGCAATAAGGATCATCAATTCATTGTCGGCGCGGATGTCGTCATTGCATTTTAACTGTCTTTAAAACAAGACAGCTTTAAATAAAACTGTTCGTGGTGCGCTTGTCGAACCATGAACCACAAGTTCTTCGATAGGCTCAGTACGAACGGATGCCCCGTCATAGTTGGTAGTCTCTAATTATGTAAACGATTTAACTTTTCTTAACAAAACGGGTGTTGAGTTATTTAGCTTAGATGGCTATCTTGTCGATCTAAGCTCTGTATTAGCAGGTATTTTTTAGGGTATTGACATCAAGAACAATTTTAAGGATGTCGTCCTATTCACAAGATCAGGAAGGAATCGTCAGTATGGTCGATCAACAACTCAAAACCCTTACCGCCATAAAATCCAATCCGCGACGTGAAACTGTGCCGAAGAGAGCTGTATTCCAATACGATTTTTGTGCCCTACCGCGCTACATTGAAATGCTCTATCCCTCACTCCGTATTGCTGTGGTTTATGGGGGAAACAAGGATAAGGATGGATCGGTCATTTTCAAAACGGTGAATCCACGCTCCTGGAAAAGCTATGAGACTGTAGCGCGTGATATTCAAAATGCCTTGCAGGAAATTGGCTTTCAGCAGGTGTATTTGATGCCGGATGATATGACGCTCCCGCAGCGTCTTAAAGACGAACGGATTCATCTGGTTTGGCTGAATACCGGAGGGGTGCAGGGCTATAATCCCATGAGCCATAGCCCAACGATGCTCGAAATGCTTGGCATTCCTTACGTGGGGCATGATCCGTTGTATTCCACCCTTCTGGATAACAAGCATGCATTCAAGCGACAACTTCAGGCACTCGGCATCAAAACCGCGCCTTTTATGACGTGGCATCCCTCTCAAGGTCCGCTGACACCTGGTACGAGTCCACATTTTTTAGCGGCTTTTGGCGATTATGCCGGTCCTTTTATTGTGAAGCCGGTTTCAGGGCGCGCATCCTTACTTGTTGAAGTGGTGAACACATTAGAAGAATTGCCGAGCGTGGCGCAAAAAATTTACGATGCTACCAGTATTACGGTTTTGGTCGAGACTTACCTGCCGGGACGTGAATTTTGTGTAGCCGTGTGTGGGGGAGTCACTCATCTGAATGGGGCTTTTTCAAAAACGCCTCGCCCCTTTACCTTGTCACCTGTTGAACGGCTATTTGAAGCCGATGAAACCATTGTCACATCGATGGATCACAAAGCCATTACCACCGAACGGTCACGTTTGCTAGACCCATCGGAGAGGGATCTCAAACAAGAATTACGCGACTTGGCAGAGAAAATCTATTGGGATTTGAACTTACAGTCGCTTATCCGCATTGATGTTCGGGCTGATTCAGAGGGTGTTCTCCATATTCTCGAGGCCAATCCCAAGCCCGATCTCAAAAAGCCGACGGCGGATGTAACCAGTTTGGTGATGATTGGTTGGCAGGAATACGGCGGAAACTATAATGATCTGATCTTGGGGTTGCTGGCTGACCGCCTGGATTATCTTTTCGTCTATAACAGGGGGGTCGCTCAGCCTATCATTAACCTACTGAAGCCATGCTCTATTATGCTGACGAATGTAAAATCGCCGTGCTCAGCAAACTGATGCCCCCGCACCTGCGTCATGCGATAACTGTCTTGAAAAACACTGCTGGTAATAAAATAACATGCTTATTGAATTAGCAGGGGTTATGGGTATCGGCCTGTATGCACGTCAGCGTCTGCAACAAAAAAAAGGGAGGTTGGCGAAGGTGCTGACAAATTCCCCACCATCGATCATGCCGTTTATGGGTGATGTCCGCAACCAGCAGTTGCAGGAGTTTTCGCCAGGAACGCTGGACGGGAAAAGCAAAGAGCAAGCATTGACCGACCGCAATATGACGATTGCACTCACGTCGATGGGGTTGGCGATAGCGGGGAAGATAATTTACGCACCCTTGGCGCTGTTGAGTTTGCCCGGAATTCTGTACATGACGCAGTATTCCGTGGTGCATACCTATAAGAATTTGCTTAAGGACAAAAAGCTCACTGTTGATCTGTTGTCGGCAGCAAATAAGGTTTTTTTTCTGCTTAACGGCTATCTGGCTCTGGCTGGTTTCTCGGTGGCACTGTTTAGTGTCAACCTGAAGTTATTAAATAAAATCAGTAACGATTCCAAAAAAAGTATCATTGATGTTTTTAAGCAGCAACAGGATTCTGTCTGGGTTGTGGTAAATGGTATTGAGCGTGAAATAGCGTTTACCGAACTGCAAACAGGGGATGTCGTCGTGGTCGGCGCGGGCGGCACTATCCCCGCCGACGGGGTGATCTGTGAGGGTTCTGCTGCTATCGATCAGCATATTTTGACAGGAGAATTTCAACCGGTGGAAAAAGGCCAGGGCGCGGAAGTATTTGCCCTGACGTTGGTACTGTCCGGCAAGATTTACATCCAGACCCATAAGACGGGGCAGGAAACAACGGCTGCCCAGATCGCCAAGATCCTCAACAATACCGTCAGTACCAAAACGGATATTCAACTGCGGACTCAGGAAATGACGGATAAAACGGTACTGCCCACCATTGTCTTATGTGGTATGGCATTACCGTTCCTGGGTCTTACAGGAGCGATAGTGATCATCAATTCCCACTTCAAATACCGAGCGACTATTGCGTCCTCGATTGGTGTGCTGAACTACCTCAATACCGCCTCGCATAATGGCATTTTGATGAAAGATGGGCATACGTTCGAGCTGTTAAAGTCGGTGGATACCGTGGTGTTCGACAAAACCGGCACCCTGACGGAAGAGCAGCCGCGTGTGGCACGCATCCATGTCTCTGAGGGCTATTCGGAGCACACGGTTCTACGTTACGCAGCCGCAGCAGAGGCCAAACAAAGTCACCCGATAGCCAGGGCTATCCTGCAATATGCCACGGATCAGCAAGTGGAACTGCCGGAAGTAGAAGAATCCGCCTATAAACTGGGTTATGGCCTCACGGTCAGTGTTGAAGGGCAGATTATCCGAGTGGGCAGTTTGCGTTTTCTGGAACAAGAAGGCATCCCCATTAGCGAATCCATCCGTCAGGTTCAGGCGCATTGCCATGCACAGGGTTTGCCGTTGGTTGCCGTCGCCTTAGCGGATGCTGTTATTGGGGTGATTGAACTCGAAGCTACTATCCGCGAGGGCACCAAGAAATATATCGATCAACTACGGGAACGTGGCATCACGTCCATGTATATCATTTCCGGCGATCACGAAGCGCCCACGCGCAAGATCGCGCAGGAATTGGGCATAGACCATTATTTTGCGGAAACACTGCCGGAACAGAAAGCGGAATTGATCGCCAAGCTGCAATCTGAAGGTAAGAACATCTGTTATATCGGTGATGGCATCAATGATTCGATAGCACTGCAACAGGCGAACGTTTCCATTTCCATCCGGGGTGCCTCCACCGTTGCCACGGATGTTGCGCAAATCGTCCTGATGGACAAAACCCTCCAGCAGTTGCCTTACCTGTTCGATATGGGTCAGCAATTCGATGGACATATAAAAAAGGTGGTGGCGGCCGTTGTCGTTCCCAGTCTCGTGTCGGTAGGCGGGGCAATTTTCTTACATATAGGCTTGCTACAATCTTTCCTACTCCCGCAGTTAGGCTTGATAGCTGGCGTGGCGATGGCCATGCGGCCACGTATCAAACACTCAAGACGTACCTAGAGAAAAATTAGGTCGCCCCAAATACGACTACTTATAATTTTTATATTATTAATAATCAATATGTTAGTCTGTATTCGTGGTTTTATTTCAGATAAAATTGATACTTGTCGTTAAGGCGGGGAAGGCAGGGGAGTTATGGGGCGGCGCTTAAACGACTTAACTTTTCTTAACAAAATGGGTGTTGAGTTATTTAGCTTAGATGGCTATCTTGTCAGCATCGACCGTGTATTAACGTGTGCTTATCATCTTCAACAAGCAAGGAAATTGTATGAATGTCTTTATTTTCGTGGGCTGGTAATTTTAGTGATGGCTAATAGAAGGGTTTTGTATTGGGTGTGGGCATGATAAATCAATTTTTACTGACTGACGACGAGATTCGGAGCATCGATGCCTTATTGGAGAGTTTAGCGGCACAATACCAGACACCCGAAGACCCCCAGTTTTTACACGAGGCCGTTATATGTGCCCATGACCTGCCCTTGCGGGCACGAAAATTTATCAATGATTTCCGCTTAAAAGAATCAGCTGACTCGGCGGTGTGTGTTATTTCCGGCTACCCGATTGACAACCAAAAAATTGGCTTGACCCCGCGTGACCGGGGCAGCAAAAGCGATACCCTGCAAACCCTTAAAGAACAGATGTTATTAGTGTTATTTGGATCCTTGTTGGGTGATCCTGTGGGTTGGTCGACCCAACAAGCGGGGCATATTGTGCATGATATCGCGCCGGTAAAAGGCCAGGAAACCGACCAGACCGGCTCCAGCAGTTTAGAGGAATTGTTCTTCCATACCGAAGATGCCTTTCACCCTTATCGCGGTGACTACCTGGGTATGATGTGTTTGCGTAATGAAGGCCAGGCGGCAACGACCTTGGTATCCAATCAAATTGTATCCCGTTTGCCCCAGCCTATTATTAATACGCTTTTTGAGCCGCGTTTTGTCATCCGTCCTGATGCCAGCCAATTTGAAAAACACCGTTTTGCTAAAGTCGATGAATTGAGTGAAGACGATTTTAAGCAATTTTTGCAACATTCAGATGCCAAAATCACCCAAATGAACAGCCAGCCTGAACCGATTGCCATCTTCTTTGGCGATCCTAAATCACCTTATATCCGTGTGGATTGCCATGTCTACATGGATGCGTTGGATGAAGAGGCAAGTGTTGCTATACAAGCTTTTAACAGTGCGGTGTATGAGGCGCAAGTTGACTTGGAACTGGAAGCAGGAGAAATCTGCTTTATAGACAACTACCGTGCCTTGCATGGCCGCAAGCCATTCAAATACCCGGCCAAGTATGACGGCACTGACCGCTGGTTAAAGCGGGTCAATATCATCAGGGACATTAGGAAATCACGCGATATGCGTATGACCAGTACCTCGCGTATTATTTTTTAAGGCCTCATTCTATATGTCGGAAAATTCCCAAAACACCGTTGACAAAGCTAACAACGATACCTTATTCCAAGTCGGCGACCAGCGTTTAAGTATAACTCAGCTCATGCAAATAGCCCGGCTAGGGCAAGCGGTTATGGCGCTTTCTCCTGATGCACTGGCGCGTGTTGAAGCCAGCAGAGCGTGGGTGATGCAAACTGTCGGTGACATCGCCGACGCGAAGGCTAACGGTAATAAGCCCTCTGCCTATTACGGCATCAATACAGGCTTTGGCGCGTTGGCAGGGCGGTCGGCACTTGATAGCACTTACTTGACTAAAGTGTTGGGGCGCAACCTGATTGCCAGCCACTCTGTTGGGGTAGGGCCGTATTTTGACGAAGAAGTGATCCGCGCCACTTTGCTGATCCGCGCACAATCTTTGGCGCAAGGCTATTCGGGTGTTCGCCCGGTCATCATTAATACCTTGGTCGCCATGCTCAATAACCGGGTGTATCCGGCTGTGCCCGAACAGGGCTCACTGGGTGCGAGTGGTGATCTGGCACCGTTATGCCATCTGTTGCTGGTGATGTGCCACGCACCACAGCCAGACTCAGCGGACGATATTGACCTAAAGCTAGACACCACCGATGGTGAAGCCTTTGTGCCGTTTGTGCCCAGTGCGGTTAATACATCACAGGATAATGCTAGCACACCGCCTTATTTTCACCTGACACAATCACCTTGTACTGGTGAGCAAACTTTGTGGCAACGGGTATCCGGCACGCAAGCGATGGCATCGGTAGGCGGTAAGATTGAATTGCAGGCCAAAGAAGCCCTGGCTTTGAGCAATGGTGCCACCGTGTCAGCGGCCATTGCGGCACTGGTGGTGCATGATGCCCAGAACCTGCTCGACAATGCCGAATTGGTGGTTGCTATGACACTGGAAGGCATACGTGGTTTCCGTGACCCGTTCTACCCGCATGTGCATAGGGCGCGTGGCCATCTTGGTGCGGAAAAAATTGCCGCCCAAATCTTGCTTTATGTAGAGGGCAGCCAAATCCTTGATCCAGGCGACTTGAAGACGCAGCCCAAACGTGTGCCGCCCCAAGACCCCTACTCTGTACGCTGTGCGCCGCAGGTGCTGGGCACGATACGCGACACCTTGGACTTGGCCAGGCAATGGGTGGAGATGGACTTAAATGCCGCCACCGACAACCCGTTAATTTTCCTCGACCTGGAACGGGATTATAAGACCGTGTCGGGTGGTAATTTTCATGGCGAGCCGATTGCGATGGCGATGGATTTTTTAAGCATTGCTTTGACCGAGCTGGGCAGTATTTCAGATCGCCGTATGTTCAATCTTATCGACTACTACCCCAGCAAGACCTATGAAGACCCTGTCCAGAAAATCAACCCCCAGCATGGCTTAAGCGGATTTTTGATCGACGAGCCGAAAATCACCGAAGGTCTAAACACCGGCCTGATGATGTTGCAGGCCACCGCCGCCGCCCTGGTATCAGATTGCAAAGTGCTGGCACATCCGGACAGTGTTGACTCTATACCCAGTTCCGCCAATCAGGAGGATCATGTCAGTATGAGCCTTAATGCCGCGCTGCATGCCCGAAAAATCGTGCAAAATGTCGAAAATATTTTGGCTCTGGAATTCCTGTGTGCCACCCAGGCCATCGGTTTGCAGCTTGCCAAGCATGGCAATGAAGACCTACAGCCTGGCACAGGCACAAAAGCCGCTTACGATTGTATGCGGGCGGCGGGCGTGGAATTTTTGACGCAAGATAGGGTGCTGTACCCTGATATCCGAAAGGCCTTGCACCTGGTGCGTAGCGGTGCTTTGGTGCAAGCCGCTCGGCAGGCGGGTGCCTAGGTTATGTTAACCCAATTATTGCTACGTGCCGCCAAGGCAACACCCAACAAAGCAGCGGTTGTTCAAGGTAAACAACGTATCAACTATGCTGGGCTGCATCGGCTGGCAGGATGTGGCAGTGTTGGCTTGCAGCGCCTGGGTATCAATCGCGCCGATTGTGTGGCGGTGGCGTTGCCCAACTGCCCTGAATTTGTCATCAGCTTGTTTGCCTGTGCCCGTTTGGGTGCGGTTTTGCTGCCGCTGAATCCGCATTACACCCAGGACGAAATGCAGCGCTTCCTGGTGGATGCCAATGCTAAAATCATTATAACCGACCTTGCCAGGGCAGCGTTGTGCCAACAAATAATTGCAGAAATGGCGTGGCCGGTTCAGTTGGTAGTCTTAGGTGAAACGCTAGGATCGACGCTGGGTTTTGACGATCTTGTCGATAATGCTGAACCGCCCCTGCCCTCTGGGATGATAACAGGGAATGCGCTTTATCTTTATACCTCAGGTTCCACCAGCGAATACAAGCGGCTTTGTTGCACTCAGGAAAACTTATATTACGAAGCCCATAACTTTGTTGAGACGGTTGGCCTTGGTGCAGATGATGCTATCTTGTGTACTGTGCCACTGTACCATTCCTACGGCTTTGGCAATGGTTTATTGGATGCGGCTTACACGGGAGCTACGCTGGTGCTGCTTGAGCCTGTCGTTGATAATGGCAAGATTGTTGATACGCCTTTTGTCAGCCGTACTGCGCGTGTGCTGGAATTGATACGCCAAGAAGCCATTCGCTTTTTTCCAGGCGTGCCTTACCAGTTTGCCGCGCTGGCCGAATTACCACCGGAGAGGGTCGTCGACTTGTCGGGGCTTAAATTATGTATTTCATCCGGCGATGTGTTGCCCCAATACACTTATACGCAATTTTTAAAGCGTTTTGGTATTGCTATTCGTTCCTTATACGGTTCCACCGAAGCCGGTTCTATTTGTGTCAATACTGACCCTACCGAACACATGGTGTTTGGTTCGTTAGGCCTGCCGTTACGCAATGTGGCTATTCAAATCCGCGATGAACACGGCCACATAATACAAGGGGATAGCGAGGGTGCCATTTGGGTAAAAAGTCCGGTTATTCCGCCCAATGGGTATGATAACCGCCCAGAATTAACTACCCAGGTTTTTCGTGACGGCTATTACGATACCGGTGATATAGGCAAACAGGATGCGCGGGGGCATTTAATTATCACCGGTCGTAAACAAACTTTTGTCGATGTGGGTGGTTATAAGGTAGATATTGGCGAGCTTGAGGAAGTGCTACACGCACACCCCAAAGTACGTGAAGCCGCAGCTTTGGGTGTAGAGATGGTACAGGGCGGGCAACTGATTAAAGCCGTCATTGTTGCCGAAGACGGGTGCGATCAGACCGATATTTTGGCGCATTGCCGGCAACACTTGGCTGCGTACAAATTGCCCCGACTCATTGAATTCCGTGACCGGCTTCCGCGTAGCCCGTTGGGCAAGGTGCTGAAAAAACACTTGCACTCCCAGCCCATAAGTCTGGATGTCCCGCCGTTATCGCAAGCCTTGCACGCAGTGGCGGGCGTGCCTAAAGCACAACAAATTGCCGTCATTGCAGATCACCTGCATGAGCAGGTTGCCGCCACTTTACACGTTGATTTAACGCAAATTTCCCGTTCGGCGGCTTTTCAAAGCTTAGGCTTTGATTCTATTCGCGCCGCCGAGCTGCAAAACCGGCTGGTGCAACTGACCGGTTTGGCACTGCCCATTACCTTATTATGGAATCATCCCAGCATTGATGAGTTGGCGGTGGTGGTATTTGAGCGGCTGTCCTTTGATGTGGCATCGGCACGAGTTGTCGAACAAACACCCCTCCCTGTAACAAAGCAAGCCACAGATGAAAGGGAAGCGATCGCCATTATTGGCATGGGCTGCCGGTTTCCAGGTGGCGTGACGACACCCGAACAGTTTTGGCAGTTTTTGCAGGACGGCGGCAATGGGGTGACCGAAATCCCCAAAGATCGTTGGGATGTCGAGCAATACTACGATGCCAACCCTGACACCCCCGGCAAAAGCTATTCGCGCTGGGGTGGTTTTTTAGCGGGCATTGACCAGTTTGATCCGGCTTTTTTTGCCATCTCACCGCGTGAGGCCGAGCAGATGGATCCGCGTCAACGCTTGCTGCTGGAAACCGCTTGGGAGGCGTTGGAAAATGCCGTACTGGCTCCTGAAAAACTCGCCGGTAGCAACACAGGGGTATTTATTGGCCACATGGTGGGTGATTACCACGCCTTACTCGGCAAACAATTACATCTGGTGGACTCTTATGTCAGTACCGGTGTACTCGATAGCCTGCTCGCCAATCGGCTATCGTACACCTTAAACTTACAGGGCCCTAGCCTGTCGGTGGATACCGCGTGTTCCTCCGCGTTAACGGCGCTGTACTTGGCCTGCCAGAACTTACGGCAACGTGAGTGTGACCTGGCACTGGTGGGCGGCGTTAATTTAATGCTGTCGCCTGAGATGCAGGTGATTGGTGCAAAAGCGGGCATATTGTCACCGGTGGGTCGATGCAGTACTTTTTCGGCGGATGCCGATGGTTTTGTGCGTGGCGAAGGCTGCGGTGTGGTGGTCGTCAAACGCCTTAACGATGCCTTACGGGATAATGACCCGATCCTGGCTGTGGTGCGCGGCGCTGCCATTAACCAGGATGGCCGCACCAATGGCATCGCCGCCCCCAATGGTTTTTCACAGCAACGGGTGATACAGCAAGCCCTCAACGCTGCCCAACTAGAGGCCGCTCAGATTACCTTTATTGAAACCCACGGCACAGGGACTTTAGTAGGCGACCCGATAGAAGTTGAAGCCTTGGCAGAAATATACGGACTGGCCAGCCCACAAGGTGCCTGTTATTTGGGCGCGGTTAAAACCAATATTGGCCATTTGGAAGGCGCGGCCGGCATTGCAGGGCTCATCAAGATGGTGCTGTGCCTGCAAAAATCAGCTATCCCTCCTAATATCAATTTCAACCGGCTTAACCCGCATATCAACCTGGACAACAGCCGCTTTCAACTGCCCTTAACCAACCAACCGTGGGGCGTTGCACAAGGCCGACGTTATGGGGCCGTCAGCTCATTTGGCATAGGTGGCACTAACGGCCATGTCATTTTGGAAGAGGCTCCACAGCACACGTTGATAACATCGACGCTGGAGCGACCACTGCATGTTGTGGCGTTATCAGCTAAAACAGCCCCCGCCTTATCAGATATGGTGCAACATTATTGGGGGTATCTAGACACGTATCCTGATTGCATCTTGCCTGATGTAGCCTACAGCCTTAATACCGGTCGTAACCATTTTGGCTATCGCTTAGCCTTAATCGCGGATAGCACGACAACATTGATCGATCAACTACAATCACAGTTAGCCCCTGCAAACGCCTACACGCTGCTGCCCGTACCCAAAATAGCTTTTTTGTTTACCGGACAAGGTTCACAGTACTTTGGCATCGGTCGGGCATTGTACGGAACCCAACCCCGCTTTAAAGAAGCACTGGATCGCTGTGCTGAGCTATTGCAGAACGAACTACAACACCCGTTACTGGAGGTTTTGTATGCCACTGATGAAACTGAATTAATTAACCAAACGGTTTATACACAACCTGCGCTGTTCGCTATCGAATACGCGCTGGCCAAATTATGGCAGTCTTTTGGTGTGCAGCCGGATTGGGTTATGGGGCACAGTGTCGGCGAATACGTCGCCGCTTGTGTCGCCGGGGTGTTCAGCCTTGAAGACGGCCTGCGCCTGATTGCCGCCCGTGGCCGATTAATGCAGGCGCTACCACAAAACGGATCAATGCTGGCGGTTATGGCTGATGAGGCAACGTTGGTCAAGATAATAGCGCCGTACAGTGTAAGCGTGGCCATTGCTGCCATCAACGGCTCACACAGTTTGGTTTTATCGGGTGAGCATCAGGTGTTGCAAACCCTAGCCGCCCACTTGCACAGCGATGGCGTAGACGTACGCCCGCTGACGGTCTCCCATGCTTTCCATTCACCGCTTATGGATCCCATGCTGGCTGAATTTGAACGTGTCGCGCAAACCATAAGCTACCATCCGCCTAGTCTTAATCTAATTGGCAACATCACTGGACAACCGGTACAGCATGAGGTGTGCCAAGCCGATTACTGGGTACGCCATGTCCGTGATACCGTGCGCTTTGCCGATGGCATGGTAACGCTACAGCAACAAGGCTGTAATGTATTCATTGAGATAGGGCCTAAACCTACCCTCATTACCATGGGGCAACACTGTATTTCTGTCAGGGATGGCCTTTGGTTATCAAGTTTACGGCCACAACAAGCCGATTGGCACTCCATGCTGGGAAGCCTGGCGGCACTGTACGAACGCGGCCTGGATATTGATTGGGTCGGTTTTGACCAAAATTATGCCCGCCGTAAACTCGCCTTGCCGACCTATACTTTTCAACGCCAAGCTTACTGGCTTAGCGGTTGCCCAGTGGTTGCCCAGAAACACAGCGCCGCCTTAAGGCCGTTGGTCAATAAAATAATGCGCTCCCCGCTCTTAAAAGACAGGCTGTTTGAAACAGAATTTAATATCACCTCATTACCTTTTTTAGCTGACCATCGGGTTTACGGTGAGTATGTCGTGCCAGGGGCGTGTTATATAGCCACTTTATTGAGCGGTATGGAGGTTATGGGACAAGCGTGCTGCCAATTGCAGGACATCCTGTTTCCAGCCGCTATGGTGTTACAAGCCGATGAGTCGCGTACCGTCCAGGTTGTGCTAAGCCCCAAAGAATCGACATCGGGCGGTGAGGGGATTACGTCATTTCAGCTCATCAGTCTGGTTGAAGGCGATTACCTCTCCCGTCCCCAAACCCATATGTTAGGCCAACTGCATGGGCAACCTGCACAACCGGCAACAAAAGATACGCTGAGCCAATTAAAAGCCCGTTGCACAACAACGGTCGACCCAGAACGGTTTTATAGCGTTTCTGCCGCACAACAGATTGTATTTGGTCCTAGTTTCCGTTGGTTACAAGGTCTTTGGCAGGGTAGTGATGAAATTCTAGCACAGTTGCGTGTACCCGATGTGCTAGGCAATATTAACGGCTACGCCTTTCATCCGGCTTTACTGGATGCCTGTTTTCAGGTGGCAGCCTGCACCCTGTTAGATCAAGATGAGCAAGAGACGTGGCTGCCATTTTTGATCCGCAATATCCGTGTACATGCCCTAACAATGGGTGACACAGTGTGGTGCCATGCCAAACAAACCGGTGAACATGTCTGGGATATCCAGCTGTTTAATGCACAAGGTGATGTGTTACTGGATATACTGGGATTTGAAGAGCGCCCCGTACCGAGTGAAGCCTTGTTGGCAAGGCCTGTGTGGAAAGACTGGCTCTACACAGTTGGCTGGCAGCCTCAAGCGATAACACAAAATATCCCCTCCCCGTTAACAGCGCATCAAGCGTGGCTGATTTTTGCTGATGACACCGGTGTTGGCTATCAGTTGGCAGGGCAATTAACCAGGCAGGGCTGTACGGTAACCTTGGTGTTCCAAGGCCTAACCTATGCCAAAATCGATACCCATAGTTACTCTATTCGGAGTGAATCTGCGCAAGACTACCAGCAATTATTTGCCGCCCAAACGGAAAAATTTGCTGTTATCCATTTATGGAATTTCCAAAGCCATAGCACTGGGGTCGAATCTGAATTCCTCAGCGCTGAAACAGACAGTATTTGCCATCAACTGTTGGTGTTGACACACGCCATGTCGGCTTGCCCTAAGGCGCGTTTAGGGCTGTGGCTGGTCACACACAACGCACAAGCCGTTATCGACAATGATCCGGTTAACGGTTTACTACAGAATACACTGTGGGGCATGGGTAAAGTGATCCACATGGAGCATCCTGAATTGCATTGCACCTTGGTGGATGTGGCCAGTGATGACAGCACGCACCTTGCCGAACAGCTGGCCAATGAAATTAATGTAGGACAACAGGTTGGGATTGAAAAGGAAAACCAAGTGGCTTATCGTGGCCTGCACCGTTATGTTGCTCGCTTAGCACGCTATCAAGAACAAATCGATAATAAGACACCACCAGACTTATCAATCACAGGCAATGCCACCTATTTAATTACGGGCGGCACCGGTGGCTTGGGGCTTGAAGTAGCGCATTGGCTGGTAGAGCAAGGTGCTAGGCATGTCGTGCTGATGGCGCGGCACAGTGCGCATGCAGAAGCCAGGCAGTCTATTAAAAACCTGGAACGACTTGGGGCGACGATTACCGTGGCTTTGGCAGATATTGCCGACTTCAATCAAGCTGCACACGTTTTTGAAAACTTGGATACGGACTATCCGCTCAAAGGCATTATCCATGCGGCGGGGGTTGTGGATGATGGTGTTATCCAACAGCAAACCCGCGACCGTTTTGCCAAGGTGTTGCGGCCTAAAATACAAGGGGCATGGAATCTTCATACTTTAAGCCAAGACGTGGCCTTAGATTTTTTTGTGCTGTTTTCATCATTGACATCAGTTATTGGCACGCCAGGGCAAGTCAATTATGCGGCGGCCAATGCCTTTCTGGATGGCTTGGCACATTACCGCCGAGCACAGGCATTGCCCGCCCTTAGCATCAACTGGGGCGGCTGGTCGCAGGTCGGTATGGCGGCACGTATGGAAGACATCGAGCGCCAGCGTTTATTTGCCCGTGGTGAAACATTAATTACCCCCGCACAAGGCATTGAGGTGCTGGCTGCCTTATTGGGGCAAACCAACCCACAAATTGGGGTGTTCCCTCTTCAATGGGAACGTTACTTTGACACCGACCACCGTCCAAGCCCATTTTTTAGCGCCGTCAGCATTGAGCCATTAACCCAGGACGAACCTCAGAAAACCACCAAAATCCGGTGGCTAGACACTTTAACCACCACGGCTAAAGACACGCAACAGACACTCTTAATTGAACACCTGCGTGGGATTATCGGCAAAATTCTACGCTTACCGACAAGCCAAAAAATAGAATTACGCCAAGGTTTACGGGATTTAGGGCTGGATTCGATTATGTCCATTGAAGTACGTGGCCGTTTGGAAATTGAACTGGAGTGCCCATTGCCTGCTACCTTGCTGTTTGACTACCCCACACTGGAAACCCTGGCTAATTATTTGGCCGCCTCCGTCCTCGGCCTAGCATTGGAAACAGCGTCTGTGCCAGCCATTGATGAGGCCGAGTTGCAAATGGACGATGATCTTGCGGCCTTTTTGTCAGGTATCGACCAAACCTCAGATGCCGATATTCAGCAGCAATTAGCCCGTATGAAACGATGAAAGGAGAAATAATTTAATGAATGCCCTAGTTCAGCAAATATCGCAGATGTCGCCGCTAAAAGTAGCCTTGGCGACACAGCAATTGGCTTCCAAAATGGCGTTGGTCAATGCAGAGCCCATTGCTGTGATTGGCATGGGTTGCCGCTTTCCAGGCGGCGCTAATAACCCTGAGCTGTATTGGCAGCTCTTAAAGGAAGGCAAAGATGCGGTGGTGGAAATGCCTGCTGACCGCTGGGACATAAAGGCCTATTACGATGCCGATCCAGAAGCGCCCGGTAAAATGTCCGTCCGCCACGGGGGGTTTTTAGATCACGTTGATACATTTGATGCCCAATTTTTTGGTATTTCACCCCGCGAAGCCGCTGTGCTTGATCCCCAGCAACGCTTGTTGCTGGAAGTCAGTTGGGAAGCCTTAGAAAATGCCCGAATTTTACCGTCGACATTGCACAATAGCCCTACGGGGGTTTATGTCGGCATCACCACCAGCGAATACGAAAAACTCTGCCTGCAATCTGACATTTCCCTGCAAACCGATAACACCCATGTTGCCTACATGGGCACAGGCAATGACACCTGTGCGGCGGCCGGTCGGTTGTCGTATTCACTAGGACTGACAGGGCCTAGCATGTCGGTCAATACCGCGTGTTCATCTTCGTTGGTGGCAACGCATTTGGCGTGTGAAAGCCTGCGGCATCGAACCAGCAACCTGGCATTGGCAGGTGGGGTGAATTTAACGCTGATCCCTGATATTTATGTGGTGTTTTCCAAGGCCGGTATGTTATCACCCGATGGCCGCTGCAAAAGTTTTGATGCCGATGCCAATGGCTATGTACGCGGCGAAGGCTGTGGCATCTTGGTGCTTAAGCGCCTGTCCGATGCAGTAGCCGACGGCGACAACGTCTTGGCTGTCATCCGAGGTTCAGCGGTCAACCAGGATGGCCGCAGCAGTGGCCTTACCGTGCCCAATGGCCCATCTCAACAGGCCGTTATCAAGCAAGCTTTGGATAACAGTGGTATTAAGCCCAGCCAAGTCAGTTATATTGAGGCGCATGGTACGGGCACGTCGTTAGGCGACCCTATTGAAGTGGGAGCTTTGGGTGCGGTGTTTCGTGAAGGGCGCGAACACCCGCTGTTGTTAGGCTCTGCAAAAACCAATATTGGCCATCTGGAATCCGGTGCAGGGGCGGCAGGGTTGATCAAAACCATCCTGGCACTTCAACACGGCGAAATCCCCCCTAACCTGCATTTTAACACCCCCAGCCCGCATATTGCCTGGGACAGTTTACCTATTAAGGTAGTCACTGAGCTGACACCGTGGCCAACAGAGCGCCGTATCGCCGGTGTCAGCTCATTTGGCTACAGCGGCACCAACGCGCATTTTGTCCTGGAGGCGGCACCAGATTTACAGCAAACACCCGAAAGTACAATGGACAGACCGAGACATCTGTTGACTTTAACGGCAAGGACAAAAGAAGCCTTGTTTGCACAGGCGCTTAATTACGGCCATTTTCTGCAATCAGAAAACAGCACGCCTTTGGCGGACATCTGCTGGACAGCCAATACCCGCCGCACCGCATTTTCGCACCGGCTTGCCGTGGCGGCGGATACTCAAGAATTATTAAGCGAGCAATTGTCGGCATTTGCAAAAGGCTCGACATCCACGGTAGTTTCTAATTCTGGCACAGACAGCCATTTAGAAAAAGTGGCTTTTTTATTTACCGGACAAGGGTCACAATACACCGGTATGGGGCGTGAGCTGTACGACAGCCAGCCCACTTTTCGCAAAGCTTTAGACCGCTGTGATGCGCTGTTAAAACCCCATCTTGAACACCGTTTATTGGATATCCTCTACCCAGACCGACCATCATCGTCTGCTGCACCGGAATTGATTAACGAGACCGCCTATACGCAGCCCGCACTGTTTGCACTGGAATACGCTTTGGCCAGTCTCTGGCAATCCTGGGGAGTGCAACCGGATGTCATGATCGGTCACAGTGTCGGCGAATATAGCGCCGCCTGTATTGCAGGGATTTTTAGCCTGGAAGATGGTTTACGCCTGATTGCCGCTCGTGGCCGCTTGATGCAGGCCTTGCCGCATAATGGCGGCATGATGGCCATCCGCGCTGATGAAGCCCGTGTGGCGGAATTGATAAAACCTTATTCTGAGACCGTTTCATTGGCCACCATCAATGGCCCACAAAGTGTCGTCATCGCTGGTGAAATACACGCCTTGCAGGCCATTGCTGAACAGTTTTCCGCCCAAGGTGTAGAAACACGCCCGCTCACCGTGTCCCATGCTTTTCATTCCCCGTTAATGGATCCCATGCTCGCCGAGTTTGAGGCCATAGCCGCCACCGTGAGCTACCATCCGCCCCAGATTGGCATCGTCTCCAATGTGACTGGGCAATTGGTCACACAGGATATGTGCCACGCCAGCTATTGGGTACAGCATATCCGTGATGCGGTGCGTTTTAATGCCGGCATGGAGACACTTGAGGCAATAGGCAGTACCATTTTCTTGGAGATAGGTCCCCAGCCCACTTTGCTGGGTATGGGCAGGCAATGCGTAACAACGGACAGTGCAGTGTGGCTACCCAGTTTACGATCAAACCGCGCTGATTGGCAGCAGATGCTGGACAGCCTTGGTGAGCTGTTTGTTCGTGGCATTGCCATCGATTGGCAGGGGTTTGATAGCGACTATGTGCGCCATAGTGTCAATCTGCCGACTTACCCGTTCCAGCGTCAACGCCATTGGTTACCAACACCTGCCACAAAAAAAGCCAGTGCAGGCCAATTACGGCCTTTGGTCGATAAACTGGTGCAGTCATCACTGATTAAAGAAACCCTGCTGGAAACTGAGTTCAGTACCGTAGCACTGCCTTTTCTGGCTGACCACCGTGTCTTTGATGAAGTGGTTGTGCCTGGAGCTTCGCATATTGCCATGCTCCTCAGCGGGGCGGAGCTTATGGGCTTGTCCGCTTGCCAACTGGAAGACGTGGTTTTCCCAGCACCGTTAATCTTGCCAGAAGCGCAAGCACGGACGGTACAGGTCGTTTTGTCACCGGAAGGTAATGTTCAAGACAGCCAAGATCGTGCTTACACTTTCCAGCTTATCAGTACGGCAGATGGCGACAGCATCACTCATGCAACAGGGCATCTGACAGCATTATTATCCGCTGATCGTGCCACTGTGGCGCTCGCCACACTACAGGCGCGTTGCCAAGACAGCATAAGCCCTGAAAGCCTGTACCAAACGGCGGCTGAGCAATACATTGTTTTTGGCCCCAGCTTCCGTTGGCTATCGGGGTTGTGGCGTGGTGATGGCGAAGCACTGGCACAATTAACATTGCCTGAAGCTATCGGCAACCTGGAAGGCTATTGCCTGCACCCAGGCTTACTGGATGCCTGTTTTCAGGCGGCTGGCGTAACGCTGGATGACAGTGCTTCTTCGGATACCTTGTTGCCTTTCATGCTCAATAGCCTGACACTCTATGCCATCCCCAAAGGTACTCTCTGGTGGTGCCACGTTGTACAGGTGGGCAAATACAGTTGGGACATTAACTTGACCGATGCGTCTGGACAGGCATTGATGGCCATCAAAGGTTTTGAAATGCGCAAAGCCCCGCGTGATGCCCTGTTGCGTAGGCAACAGGCCGATTGGCTGTATGAGTTGGCATGGCAGCCTAAACCTTTGACGGAACAAAGCGTTACTGATGCCTCTGGCCGCTGGCTTATTTTCACTGATACGGATGGCCTGGGTGACAGACTGGCCGAACAATTACGCGACAATTGGCAATCGTGTGTCTTGGTCAATGCCGGTGAGACTTACACAACATCAGCCCCCCCACAAACTTTGGCTGATGTCCATACGTTTGTCATTAACCCCACTGTAGCGCTGGACTTTCAACGTCTGCTGAATGATGCTTTTATCAGTACAGGCACGGCCTGCCGTGGCATTATTTACCTGTGGAGCACCGTTGTCCAGCAACAGGCCAGTGATATAACTAACATCGCGCAACGGTTGAGCGTAGGGGTGTTGCATTTGGTGCAAGCCGTACGTAGCCTCAATGTCGATACAAAACTCTGGTTTGTCACCCGTGGCGGCCAAGCTGTCGGTGGGGAATCATCCTTGCAGCCCGCGCAAGCCGCCGTGTGGGGATTGGGTCGCAGCCTGGCGATTGAGCAAGCTGAATTAAGTTGTGTGTGCCTGGATTTACCCCCTGAGCAAACGCTAACCTCTACGCTAACTTCTATTGCTGCTCTCATGGCTGAACTTAGCGCTAACGATGGCGAAGACCAAATCGCCTGGCGTGCCGGTACACGTTATGTGGCGCGCCTGCATAAACACCAGCCCCCTACCCCGCAAAGCCTGGAACAACCGGATACGCCATTCCGTGTGCAATTGGCAGCCTACGGGTCGCCGGATGAATTGCACCTTGTCCCCATCACCCGCCGCGAGCCTGCATTGCATGAGGTTGAAATAGCCGTCAAGGCCAGTGCATTGAACTTCCGTGATGTGCTTAATTCTTTAGGTATGCTGAAAGACTACTATGCCGATGTATTGGGCATTAATCGCGCCGAAGATGTGCCGTTGGGTTTCGAATGTGCTGGCCGCATTGTGGCTATCGGCACACAGGTAACGGGTTTTAAGGTAGGTGATGAAGTCGTTGCCGCAACCGAAGGCAGCTTTGCCAGTTTCGTCACCGTTGATGCCGCCTTGATTGCCCATAAACCCTCCATAATTAGCTTGGAAGCTGCGGCGGGTGTGCCCACCGCATTTTTGACCGCATACTATGGCTTACAGGCATTGGCTCAGCTTAAGCCTGGGGAACGGGTATTAATTCATGCCGCTTCCGGCGGTGTAGGCCAGGCGGCGGTGCAATTGGCAAAGTCACTGGGTGCCATTGTGTTTGCCACCGCAAGCCCCAGCAAATGGGCCGCCTTAAAAGCTCAGGGTATACCTTACGTCATGAATTCGCGCAGCCTGGATTTTGCTGAAGAGATACGGCAACTTACCCAGGGTGAAGGCGTACATGTCGTACTGAACAGCTTAAACGGTGATTTTATCACCAAAAGCTTCGAGGTGTTGGCGCACAATGGCCGCTTTGTCGAGATTGGTAAAATTGGTGTTTGGGCAGCGGAAAAAGTGGCTGACCTGCGACCCGATGCACAGTATTATCCGTTTGATTTAGGTGAGGTTACCACAGCCGACCCCAGTCTGATGACCACTATGCTGGCTGAGGTCATGCACGGCTTTGAAACAGGCACTTTAGTCCCGTTACCACACACGGTTTTCCCTGTCACCGAGGTGGCCGATGCTTACCGCTATATGCAGCAAACCAAGCATATCGGTAAAGTCGTGTTAAGCTTTGAAACAGCATCGGCTACCGCCATTCACCCAGAGGCCAGCTATATTATTACCGGTGGCCTAGGTGGCTTGGGACTAAAGGTTGCCCAATACCTTGCAGGGCAAGGGGCACGCCACCTTGTTTTGGCCAGCCGCACTGGCGCAACCTCGCCATCAGCACAAAGCGTACTACAGGAACTGGCTGAGCTAGGCGTGTCCGTCTCTGTTGTTAAGGCCGATGTTGCACAGGCAGATGATGTCAGCCACCTGTTGGCGACGGCACAGGCACACGCTCCGTTGAGGGGGATTATCCATGCGGCAGGCCTTATTGATGATGCGTCCGTACTCCAGCAAACACCGGAACGTTTTGCCAGCGTTATGGCGCCTAAAGTACAAGGCACTTGGCTGTTGCACACCCAAACGCAACATCTGCCCTTGGATTTCTTTATTTGTTTCTCCTCCATTGCCTCGTTGATGGGTTCACCAGGGCAAACCAATTATGCGGCGGCCAATGCGGTTGTTGACCTGCTGATGCACCAGCGCCGCACCTTAGGTTTGCCTGCGATGAGCATTAACTGGGGGCCGTGGGCAGAAACCGGTATGGCCGCCCATTTATCCTTTGACGATGAGGGGTTGGACAAAATTGCCCCCGATGCCGGTATCCAGGTGCTAGCCGATTTAATGCAGCGCCCTATGCAGCAAAGCCCCGTGCAAGTCGGCGTGTTCCCGATGAACTGGTCGGTGTTTATGCAGCAATTTTCGCAGGACAAGCTACCACCGTTTGTCAGCCAGATGCAGCGCAAACAAGTGCAACACAGCAAACCGGCTGTGGGTTCTGATGTCTTGCAACAATTGCAAAATACACCGGTTGCGGGTCGCTTAGGCTTGTTGGTTACCTATATTGGTGAACAACTTAACCAGGTACTGGGTCTGCCTAGTTCACAGGCCTTATCGTCCGAGCAACGCTGGAACGAGTTAGGTTTGGATTCGCTGATGACGGTTGAGCTTAAAAACCGCCTGAACCGCGCCTTAAGCGTTTCCATCCCGCTGGAAACCATCATGCAGGAGGCGACGACCCAGTTGTTGGCCAACATGATTTTCGATCGTCTGGACGACATCAAGCCACCCACAAAAAATCAAAGCGATACGCCGGTAGCGGGTGAAGATGGCTATGCTAAAAATGCAGCCTCTTTAGATGCCGAGGTGGCAACCTTGCGGCTAGTGCCACAAACCTATGTGACGGCGACCGAGCAGCGTGACAGGCAAGTGTTCATTGATGGCCAGTGGCGCTGTGATTTTGCCTCCTGTAATTATCTTGGCCTGGATTTGCACCCTGAGGTGATCAGTTCCATTCCGGCCGCCGTAGCGCAATGGGGTGTCCACCCTAGCTGGACACGCGCCGTGGCCTCTCCTGTGCTGTATAGCGATCTTGAACAAGGGCTGTCCGAACTGCTGGATGCGCCCAATACCCTGATTTTCCCCTCGGTACACTTGTTGCACTTTGGCGTGTTGCCGCTGCTGGCAGGTTTTAACGGTGTTATTTTCAAGGACAACGCTGCGCACCATTCCATTTACGAAGCCTGTTTAAGGGCGCAGGCCGATGGTACGCAGTGGGTGGAGTTTGGCCATAACGACCTTGCCGATCTGGAAAAAAAATTGGCGCGTTACCGGCTAGAACAAAGCAAGATCATTGCCATCGATGGCGTGTATTCCATGTCTGGCGGCTTTCCACAGCTACGGGAAATGGCACAGCTGGCCAAGCAATACAATGCAGTCATCTATATTGATGACGCACACGGCCTGGGGGTGATTGGTGAAAACCCCGATGCCGCCATGCCTTATGGCTATGGTGGCCGTGGCATCGTCAAATACTTTGGTCTGGATTACGTTGAAGACCGCATTATTTATGTGGCCGCGCTGTCCAAATCGTTTTCATCGTATGCGGCGGTCATCACCTGTTTTGACGATGCCATGAAAGCCCGTTTGGGGCTTGCCAGCACTTTCGTGTTTTCTGGGCCATCGCCGGTGGCAAGCCTTGCCAGTGCGATTGCAGGGCTTAAGGTCAACCGGGTGGAAGGCGACCAAAAACGTCGGCACATTTACCAATTGACCCATAAGCTGGTCGCGGCCGCCAAAGCCATTGGTTATGAAGTTGATAACGAAAACGATTTTCCGATCGTCAGTATTGTCATCGGCAATGTTGAGCAAGTAACTGAAGCGTGCAAGCTGTTATGGCAATACAAGCTATTGATTACACCGGCGGTGTATCCCGTTGTCCCCCTGCATCGTAACCTGGCGCGTTTCTCAATCACCGCGTCAAACACCGACGCTGAAATTGACCAGGCCATCAAAGGCCTGCAAGCCGTATGGGACATGATACACGCAACAACCAGTGGGCAGGTGGGATGATGCGTGTTATCAACTTTGCCTGGGTGCGACCATAATGGTGGGCGGGGCACTTTTAGTGCTGGCCAGCAGTTTCTATGGTGTGAAAGCCACGGGGCTGATGGCACAGAAAAAATCACCGCCGCTCATCACCCTGATTGGTGGACTGGATGGGGCAAGCGTTACGGAAAGTACAGAAATTAGTCCCGCCATTGCCATAGAAATAGATGCCAAAGCGGAAGAGCGCGAGGCTGTCGAGCATTATTTCAAGGTGTCTTCAGGGGTGGTGGGTGTAGGTACGCTGGCGATGGTCGTGTTCCCGCCCGCACATATTATTGCTATCCCTGCCTTGCTATATACCTTAGTACCCATGTTTATGGATGCCTACGATGGCCTGAAGGAGCGCCGTCTTAAGCCATCTTTAGTTGACAGCATTGCAGTCGGCGGGGCAATTACCTTAGGCCTAGCCAACCATCTCAACCCCTTCTTTTTTATGGCGGGGGCGGTGGGCACCTGGCTGTATTACCTGTCGGCCAAGCTGGTGCTTAAGACCAAGGATGACTCGATAAAAAGCTTGTCCAACTTGTTTGGTGAGCAGGCTCGCTTTGTGTGGCTGCTACGCGATGGCGTAGAAGTGGAAACCACCTTTGACGCGGTTAAAGTCGGTGATATTGTCGTGGTCAGCGCCGGTGAAATGATCCCTGTGGACGGCTCGGTGCTCCAAGGCATGGGTTCAATCGACCAGCGCATGTTGACGGGTGAGGCGCATCCTGTTGAAAAAGGCAGTGGGGAAGCGGTTTTTGCCGCCACCACCTTATTGACGGGGCATCTGCATATCCGTGTTGAAAAAGCCGGTGCCGATGCAGTGGCGGCGCAAATCGGTGAAATTTGGAGCCGTACCGCCGATTACCGGACTTCTGTTGAAACTCGTAGCGAGCAGCTCTCCAACAAGGCAGTGCTGCCGACTTTGGGGACGGGGGCGTTGGCCTTGCTGACGCTCGGCCCTATTGGGGCAACTGCGATCCTGCTGTCCAATTTCTCCGATGCCATTCAGTTGGCCGCACCCTTAAGCACCCTGAACTTCCTGCATCTCGCGGCCAAAAGCGGTATCCTTATCAAGGATGGCCGCGCGCTGGAAAGTTTAAAAAATGTCAATACCGTGGTGTTTGATAAAACAGGCACTTTAACCCTAGAACAGCCCCATGTGGGTAATATTTACCTGTGTGCTGGCTATGATGAAGACACGGTATTACGCTATGCGGCAGCGGCCGAGGTGAAACAAAGCCACCCCGTTGCCAAGGCGATTTTACTGGCGGCCAAGGAACGGAGCTTGCTGTTGCCGCCCTTGGATGATGCCACCTACCAAGTCGGTTACGGCATTAAGGCACACATTGACGGCCACTGGGTTTGGGTAGGTAGTAACCGGTTTATGGCGGCAGAAGGCATTACCATTCCAGACGAATTACAAGATCGCATCAGCGACAGCCATGCAAAGGGGCATTCGCTCATCATGGTGGCTATCGACAGGCAACTGGCGGGCGCATTGGTGATGTACCCTACCCTACGCCCAGAAGCCAAGGTACTGGTTAGCCGTTTAAAACAACGCGGCTTGTCCTTGTGCATTATCTCAGGCGACCACCATCTGCCTACCAAGGCCTTGGCGGATGAGTTGGGCATAGCGCTGTTTTTTGCTGAAACCTTACCGGAAGACAAAGCCAGCTTAATTGCCGACCTGCAACAACAAGGTCATTCCGTGTGTTTTATTGGTGACGGCATCAATGACACCATTGCCCTCAAACAGGCTAATGTGTCTATTTCCTTAAGCGGTGCCACCAGTGCTGCTGTGGATACAGCCCAAATCATCATGATGGACGGCACGTTGAACCATCTTGACCATGTTTTTGAGTTGTCGCAGGAGTTTGACAATAATCTGCACATAGGTTTCAGTACCGTGATAGGTGGCAGCGTGATGTGTGCTAGCGGGGTGTTTCTGTTGCATTTTGGTATTTTCAGTGCCCTCGCCTTGCAGACCCTCACCTTAATGGCCAGTGTCGGCAATGCCTTCCTGCCGATTATGAAAGATAAAAAAGCCATCCCCTTATTGCCTGAACCGCTAGTCGATGACGTTGTAGTAACCCTAGACAAGAAGGTGGCCTGATGCGAGTAAAAAATCTTTTTTGGCCTGCCCAATGCGTGCTGATAACTGGCGCATCCAGCGGTATTGGCAAGGCACTGGCTGAACACCTGGTGGCACAAGGCGCTAAAGTAGGCCTGATTGCCCGGCGGCAAGCCGCCCTTGAACAAATCTTAGCTGATTTGTCAGCCCCACCTAATCAAGTCGCCTATGCCTGCGCCGATGTCACCGACCAAGACGCATTGGCAAAAGCGGTACAACAGCTGGAACAACAGTTGGGGTCTTGCACGGTAATGATTGCCAATGCCGGTATCTACCATAAAACCGATGTGTTGCACTTTGATGCGGCTGTGCAAAATGCCGTGTTCGCCACCAACGTACAGGGGGTCATCAACACCATCGCCGCCGTCTTGCCGGGCATGACCTTGCGCAAGCAAGGCCATCTTGTCGCCGTGTCCAGTATTGCCGCCATGATTGGCCTGCCCGCCGCTGGTACTTACTCTGCCAGCAAAGCCGCCTTGGTGACACTGTTCCAGAGCCTACGTGTCGATTTACACCCCTTAGGGCTAAAAGCCACCGTGGTCGCTCCAGGCTTTGTTGATACCCCCATCATTACCGATGAGGAACGCGCCAGCGTCAAAGACCTGCTCAGTGCCGAACAGGCGGCGATACGTATTTGCACGGCCATTGAACGAGATCGTGCCATCGATTGGTTTCCCTGGCAAACCTGGTTGGTATGCCGTTTATTCAGCCTGCTGCCAAGTGGATTATATCGCAGGCTTATCGCCCACGTTCCCGAAATGGAAGAAGCCAACTCAAATCAGTAGAGACTATGAAACCTTTAGAAAATTACACCCAATGTGACTTATGCACAGCACCTGAAAGCTTTTCGGCGGCGACTTTGCAAGCCGTTGTCGCCTCCAGTGAGCGCGTATTTGAGCAAGAGACGTTTACCGTGTGGCAGTGTGGCAACTGCCAGTGTATTCATGCCCTAGAAGGCGTGGATCTGGGACATTATTACAGCCAATACGGCCTGCATGAATCCAATGAACCTGATCGTGTCACCCGGTTTTTCTTTGGCAAAAAATTGGCCTGGCTAAAAAAATCTGGCATCACCCAGCAGCACAGCATTTTGGATTATGGTTGTGGCGGCGGACATTTTCTGCGTTTCTTACAACAACAAGGCTACCAAGCCTATGGCTACGATCCGTTTACCGAGGAATTTGCCGATACCGGCATGCTTTCCAAACGCTATGATGTGGTGATGTCCTCCGATGTGATCGAACACGACACTTCGGTGATGGGTCATCTGGACACCCTGATTGGGCTTTGTGCAGAAAACGGTTTTATCTATATAGAAACACCGGATGCCTTGGCAATAGACCTTGCCCAAATAAGCGCCCACCGGCAAATTTTGCAGCAGCCCTTCCACCGCCATCTCCTGACCCACACCTGGCTGATTGACACCCTGGCACAAAAGGGCTGGCAAGTGGCGCAGATAGCCAGGCAGCCTTTTTTTCATAGCTGGATACCGTTTCTCAATGTGCCAGCAATGGATCATTATTGGGATACTTACGGGGGCTTGGCTACCTTAAATGAGGGTTACCGCTGGTCGGCGTTACTGTCACCCAAATACTGGTATTTAGGCTTGTTTGGCGCTTTCATTTACGGCAAGGATGAAGTGCAGTTGATTTTACGCCCCAAGCAACCTGCGTAGGATGCAATCATGATGAACCAGGCTAGGGGTATCGACAAAGTGGCCCTGTTTAACGACTTGATGCAGCGCCGTGTCCATGAGTATTTTGATGTCGATGGCCGTCCGATAGGGGAAGGCCGCTCACTGGCTTTTACCCAGGTTGAGACAACGTTCAAGTCGTGCCCGTATTCCGGTAGCCGCCACCACCATGCCAAGCCGATGAATGCCAGCGCTTTGCAAAGTATTTTACCCGAATGGCAACATAGCCTGTCGTTGCTGTCATCGCTAAGTCAGCGTTATCAGGCGTTTTATGGCACACCGGTTACCCGCTATTATGACTTGGCGCTGATTTCTGGGATGGGGGTTTTTCTCAGTGACTATTTGGTGCTGCGCCGTTTGCAGCCGTTGGCGACACACCATATCCCCATTATGGTGTCAGGGCTTTACAAAGTGTGCCTGGGCTTTCAACAAGCCACTTTTCTGGCCATGATGAATGACAGTTTCAACAGCAGTGATGATGAAAAGTCGCTGCCGGATGCGAAAGGTTTCTATGCTTACCTTGAGGAACAACAACTGTTAATTGGCCCTGATGAAGTGTGCGGCGGTTCGGAAGAAATGATCAGTAGAGCCTATGACATCATGAAAGGCCCAGCGTCAGACACTGGACAAGCCGCTCTTCTACCGGCATTGGCTAACATGGCCATTGATTGGGATGCGTGCGACCAATTTAGTTTTCATAGCTCCAATTTATGGCGCAAGGCCATTTTGTTTGTTATCCAGATGCACGGCTTTTGTCTACAGCTTAACGAGCCGTCTTTGCCGGCTGACTTGACAATTGCCATCAACACCTATCTTAAGGCCAGTTTTGCCCAATTGCTGGCTGCTCAATCAGGGCTTGCCGTGGAGATTGCCCAGATTACCCTGGCAGAAAGTGGCCACTCTCTGGATGAATGGCTGATGGTACAAGCGGCATTCCTTGAAGAAATTGACTGCCAGCCTTCTACTACACCTGACACCCAGCCACTTTCCGATGCTATTTTGCAGCAATTGGCACAGGTTTTTGAGCTATCCGGTTACCACAGCATTATAACGGCAGCGGTTACCGCGCATGTCGCAAAATATGTTGCGTTTGAGACGGCTGTGCTGCGCTCGTTTAATGACCATCTTGATGCGATTGTGTTGGCACTGGGATTTACCCCAGCAAGCGATACCTTGATGTTTACTGAGTTAACGTCTGTGTATGGCAAAACCCTGCGTAACTGGCCTGAAATAATGCAGCAACCCTAACGCGACAGTGTGTGGATACGATAACTGGGTAGATAAACACCCTGTGTATAACACGATTTACTACCCTTGCGGGTAAATAGTACCGATATTAGCCCTATACCTTAAATTAAGGGCATTCACATAAGTCACCCAGTCGTCTATCAGGAGACTTACCGATACCTCCTTTTTCAGGGAAGTATTTAATATAAAACTATAGGAGTATATCCCATGTTAGCAAAGCGATTTATAAGGTCACCTAGCTTATTACTAGCCATTAGCCTGCTGAGTTATCAGAGCCTTGCCCACGCTGAAACACAAGCGGCTCTTGATAGTCGCATGATAGCTGAAATTCAAAACAGTCTTAATGGCAGCGTGGTCGTTAAGCACGAAGGTGAAAATGGCTTGGGGCAGCAAATCACCGAGGTGTATTTACCGGAACTTCGAGTCTCCAATGCACAATTGGCACAGATTGGCGCAATAAAAAACGTGGAAGCCATTAAAATGAGCAGCAATAAATTTACTATTGCGCCTGTCCCCAAGCATGTTCTTAATTGGCTTAAAACGTTACCCGATCTAAAAATTATTCAAGTCAGTGGCTTTCAGGTGACGGATGCGGGTGTTAAAAGTCTGGCTAAAATGCCTAATTTAAAAACCTTGCAATTGCATGGCAGTAAAATCACCGATAAGAGCTTACTCACCTTAAAACGTATGCCGCAATTAGAGGAAATTAGCCTTGGACAAGCGCCTTTGCAAAGAGAATATCGGCATTATTTTAGGGGTGAAAAGATTACCGATGCAGGGTTAGAGCATTTAAAAAACTTGCCAAACTTACGTCGTTTATCGCTGTATACCACGCGCGTTACTGACAAAGGTTTTGCTGTGCTTAGAAATTTAACTCGCTTAAATGAACTTAATCTAGGTCACACACAAATAACCGATACGGGCTTGGGTTATCTTAAAGCGATGCCTTATTTACGGGTTCTAGGGCTTGATGGCACTCATGTCAGTGACAAAGGCTTGGTGGCGCTGGAAAAGATGAAACAGCTTGAGGAATTAAGTCTTAATTACACCCCTATTGGCGATGCAGGCGTTGAGCATATTAAAGCATTGACTAGCCTACAGCAATTAGGCTTACAACGTACAAACCTAACGGATACAGGTCTTAAAACGCTCAGCGGCTTAACAGATCTTAACAATCTGGATTTAGGCTATACAGGCGTTACTGATGCGGGCACGGCTTACCTAAAAACCAAACCCTATTTACAAAACTTGTATCTCGATGCCACTGCAATCACTGATAAGGGTTTAGCCAATTTAAAAGGCCTTACTGACCTGGAAGAATTGGTTCTTACCTATACAGGGGTAACCAGTGCTGGATTGCCCCAGCTTAGTGGTTTAACAAATATGTGGTCATTGGCACTTGCAGGTACAGCGGTGAATAATGACGGGCTAAAAGCACTTAAAAACTCAGCACAATTATTACAGTTGGATGTGAGTGGCACAGCGGTTACCGATGCCGGTTTAAGTTATCTGACCGATCTGAATTTGTTAGGACTGCATATTGACGGTAATAAAGTGACGGATGCAGGTTTGCAAAGCATTGGCAAAATACCCAGCTTGATCGACCTGACTATGGAAGATACTAAAATTACGGGGCCTGGCTTTAAACACTTAAAAGCGTTGAAGAACCTGCGGATTTTGAAATTTGCCGAAACAAACGTCAATGACGAAGCCATGAAAACCATTAAGGACATGCGGAAATTACAAATTATTGGCGCAACCAATGTTAAGGGCATTACCGACAAAGGCACTGCCTTGGTACAGTATTTACCCAGCATACACACTATGGAATTACGTGGCACATCCATCAGTGACGCAACCGTAAAGATGTTAAGTAAATTTAAGCATCTGCATTGCTATGACTTATCACAGACCAAAGTGACAGATAAAGGCATGGCGTATTTTAAAAACTATGCTAACGCGCAATCTTTATCACTGGATGCCAAATTGACCTCTAAACTCGGTCTTGAATCTTTAAGAAAATGGCTGCCATTGTTTCAGGAGTTTTATCTGTTTGGCCCTGAAATTAATGATGCCTATTTGAAGCGCGCCAAAGTGGGTCTTAATGGCTTACAAGAAATGAACTTGTTTGGCACTAACGTGACTGACAAAGGTTTGCAGCATATACAGGCTATTAAATCGTTGAAGACATTGCGGATTGCTAGGACGAATGTTAGCTTAAAGGCGCTTGATCAGCTCCGTAAAGCCATGCCAAATCTTGCGATTACTAAGGTGAATACCGAAACAGGTGCTTGGCACTTTATAACGCCTGCGGGTAATGCGACTGATATTGGTCCTATGCCATAGGGATGGCAACACAACCCCCAGTAAAGTCTGGGGGTTGTGTAATAACACTATCGCCTATTAACGTTTATTGGCATCTATACTAAAAGACCCTGCACCATAAACAAAGAGCAACAATAAACCGCCTGCCATAGCAAAGTCTTTCATGAACATGATCATCTGTGTCTGGTCAGCAAAATCGTGGTGAAAAATCAGCGCACCCACTATACTGAATCCCGCCAAGGCTAACGCCGCCCAACGCGTAAAAAAGCCGAGAATCAGTGCAAGACCTCCGCCAATTTCCAACGCGATAACCAGTGGCAACAGCATGCCGGGTGTGCCCATTGATGCCATATAGGCTTGCGTAGTGGCGTAGCCAGCACCCAATTTACCCAAACCCGCCAACACAAAGACAAGCGCCATAAGAATCCGTGCAATTACTAAAATGACAGTGTTCATTATTAACTCCTAATAAGCAAAAAACACCTGTAGCATAGCAATTGTGCAACAGGTGTTTGTATTTAAAACGGTTTACATAACATGGTTATGACTACCCAGTTCGGGCGTAACAGGGCCACTCACCTGAGTTGCTAACACAGCAAAATAACCATTACCTAAGGTCTTTACTGTGCTAACTAACACGCCTTTTCCCACATCTAAAGTCACCTGGGTAATACCGTCGGTTGTCCAGCCTGACCCCGTACTACGATAAAGTTTAACCGTTTGAGGATCATAGATTTCGCCACGCGATAACTCCAGCGGAAAATTAATGGTAATCGTTGCAGAACCTTTCATTGCCATTTTACTGTGCAAACCTAAGTGCAGTTTTATTTCCACAAGGCAGCTTTAGCCCACACGAATGCACGGTAGGCAGTGGCTTAAAGCGCCTGACTTTCAGTCGTATTCTCTTTCAGTCGGCGGTTTAGTTCGCTGATAGTCAATCCACCAGCTTTTAACGGGTGGGTTGTTGAGTTTGTAATCCAATGCGGACTGAAAACGTAGTCATTATTGATTAATGAAGCAGATGATATTTTATACAAAACTGTATTTTTACATTTTACAAACAAAGGATTATAGCGATTACACTTATTAGTTGAATCAACCAACTTAGCAAAGTGAAATTAGGTGGGCACAAAAATATATGCCCACTTAACTTATATTTAAGCTTAGCCCCGTTTTCTGTTATAAACCTGTCCATGATAGACATTGTCACGTTTGCCACCGGCCGCAAGGTACTGGTCTTTCATTCCTGTTAAACGGTCGCGCAATCCACTGTGATGTCCATGATGGCTATCATGATGGTGTTGGCCAATATCCAGATTATAAAGCCGTGCTGCATTGAGTCCGAAAATTGCATTTTTAACTTTACTGTTGCCTTTGCCTAAAGGCGCAAAGCCAAATTTTTCTTGTATATCTAACGGAATTTCAATACGCCGGAATGCTTCTATTTGCCATTGTGGGCCACCAAACCAAAGTGAGTCTGTTCCCCAGATAACATGGTCTGCACCCATTCCCTGAATAAGCTTGCCTAACATTGCCGCCGCTACCCTAGGATAAGTTGTTGTCGTCATAGCGAAAGACAAACCAATTTCAGCATAAACATTATTCACACCATATTGCTTTGGAATGGCTGCCAGCTCATCGACCCAAGGCAGTTTGCCAGTTGCCTCAAATTCTACAGAATACTGACTGGCATCCAATAAGGGGCGTAATGCCGAATGGAAAATAATAAAGTTGAGTTCTGGCCAATCTCTTGCTGCTTGACCCACATCATCGACTAAGGCATTTTGCCAATTTGGAAAGGACTGGTAATCACCAGCAGGCATCATACCCTTATGTATGCAGATATTTTTAATGCCATACTTCAAAGCTTTTTCATAAGCAGGGTAGGCTATATTTTCATCATCTAACCGCCAAGGAAGGAAAAGCTTGGGGTCTTCACCCAGTCGGAGACCCAAACCATCGGGATCAGAACCAGAACCCCAAGGATCACCCACTGTATAGCCTTTCCAACCATCAACTTTAAGCTCTTCAGCTTGCCGATCCATGTCATCAAGATAGCGTGGGTTACTAGGCCAAATTGTTCCGTGTGCAAGAACACGTTTTTTCTGAGCCAAAGCGTTCATATGGTCTCGGCTTGCCGCTACTTGGTTTTCAGTAATTAACTGCCGTATCGGATCCCACGTATAAGAATTGTTTAGTACGGCCATAGAGGTGTCGCTGTCAAAAAAAATGTCCTTTACATATTGGGCAAATTTTAAGTTCTTGATATCCAAAGCTACATTTTCCAATTCTTTTGCCCAACCCGCTGCTTTAGCTACGGCGAGGAAACCCAGTTGGTTTGGCCAAGCATAGTCTTCATGGACATGATGTGTATGGATATCAAATATGAATTGATCACGGAAATTAGACCTATACTCTTCTGCCGCTTCGGGTTCGCTTGCTTCTGCCGTTCCTACACCGAATAAGTCACCACCAAATACTTGATTCATCGCCCCAAAAGCAACGGCAAAAGCACTGGAAGTACGCAAGAACTCACGGCGACTCACGCCATGTGACTTGCTGATGACATCCGCTTGTTCTTTTATTAGAGCTTCTACCTGGGCTTGCTGTTTGGTTTGAGGAATCGGCATGTTTTCGCCGTCTGAAATCACTTGGGTTGGAATAGGTAGGGATAAATTTTCATCTTCTGAAGCCCTTCTCAATAGCTTCAATTGTTTTTTACTTAACCAATCGCTCATTTGTCTTCTCCATTAATTTTATTTTTTAGGCTTAGATATAACGTTCGCTTTTTTATTTCGAAAGATTGATACTTAATATTCATGCCCGATTAAAACATCAAAATACCTTCGCACAATTAAATTTGTTTGTAAAAAAAATAGGCGAATGGTAAGTGAGTAATTTACACCAAACATCTTTGAAGCTGAATAGAGCGCAACAATTCTTAACATTTTTAACTGTTGTCCAAAAATAGCTTTATATATTTGATTATTAAATGAAAATTATAAAAATTCGCTAAAAATTGCTTTGATTTACTTACCCAGATAGCCTTAATAGCCTTTTAATAGGCTTTTAATGTCCTTTATAATTTAACTTTAATTAGCAAACATGAGGGTCTGGTTATGGTCGCGGTAACTGTACAAGCCCATGCAAGCACACTGCCACCCGTGGCCTTTGGTAGCCAGGCACAGCAACATGTGCAGCACTATGCCCAGCTGTCTGATCGGGAATTATTTTATTGTTTGATTAATGCCGATGAATTTCCATCGGTTTGGGCGTATGCACAACAACGGGTTATACAGACTATGGGCAGTGTTCAGGCGCTGCTTACAGAGCCAGACAAACTAGCGCAACATCTGCACGCTTTTCACTACAGTTCAGACAGCTTTGCTGGACGTATGGCAGCCCTGCACCAACACCAGTTGGACAATACCCCCCTTGTAAATTCTCCAAGCACCGAGCAACTGCATTACCTATTAAAACAATACGCCCCCAGTGCCTTAATTGATGGCTGTTGGCTGCAAAATATTTCTTTGGCGGCCACTAACCATACCGAAATAACCGCACAGCTATTCCACATCTATGCAGAAAAAATCGGTGATGGCGACACCACAAAACATTACGGCAAATGCTTTCAAGATTTGCTGGGCAGCGCACGCATTTATCTGCCAGAGGTTAATAGCCGATTATTTAGCTTACACAGCACCCTAAACGAGCAAACGTTTTCCTACCCTGTTTTCCAACTTGCTCTGTCACTGTTTCCACGCGTTTACCTGCCGGAGTTACTGGGTTTTACCCTGGGACATTTTTTTGTCGCGCCTAACCGCTTGCTGATAAGCTTAGTGAATGAATTTAAGCAACACGGCTGGGATAGACGTTATTGCCAACATTACGACCTGTCTGACAGCCCGTCTGCTAATGCACAACGTAGCTGTGATGCCGTCATGCACTACCTTGAAAATGTGAGCGATGAAAATGAGCGCCAACAACACTGGCAGCGTATTTGGCAGGGCTTACTCAGCCATAAGGTACTCAGTGAAGCTTGGCAAAATGACCTGCAAGATGCCCTCAGTAAACCGAGGATACTGACAGCACAGCAAAAAATGCTAGCGATGGTGCGTGAAAAAGCCCCGCACGCCCGCAATATGCACCGTAACCGAAAACTGGGTGGCTGCCCTATCAACGATTGGTTCGCACAAGACCCATTTGATGCCGAAGGTTTTTTGCAGGCCTTGGCCACATCGCCGTTTATCAATGTAAAATCCCCGTTAGAAAGTGCGTTACTGACCCGATCAATCAGCTTTGGCGGCCCCATGTTTCGCATTTTTACCGAGGCTGAACAAGCCATTATGGCGGAATGGGTACACAGCTTGGCCGACGAACCAAACAGTAAGCCAACGACCCACACCTCAGTAAGCACACAGGCAGCGCCCCTCTCCCCTGTCGCGCACTATCACTCCGATGACAGTGCCGATCTTGCTACCTATGCCCGCTGTAGCAAACGCGAATTGTATTACTATTTTGTCAATGCCGACCTTTATCCTGATGTATTGCCGACTGCCCGCAAAATAGCTCAGCACTATTTTAAGCAGGCTAAAAAAAATCTGACCAAACGTAACTTGCCAGAATCATTGCGTCTGTTTCCGTATAGCCATGATGAATTTCAAACCCGCATCCAGCAAATTTACAGCGCCGAAACCAGTGCTTACGAAATCTTTGTGCCACCGTCTACCGTGCCGCGTGAAATTATGGTGTGGTTTACCCAGCAATATGCGCCCTTCCCGATGGTGGATGGCTCTTGGGTGCAGCATATTGCTAAGGCAGGGATGTCACAGACCGAGATTTCCGCACGGTTGTTTCGGATTTACTCGGATGAGGTGGGCAATGCCGATACCGTGCTGAATCACCCCAATGTGTACCGAAAATTGCTGGAAAAAGAAGGCATTCACATGCCGCCCACCGATGCGCTGGCCTTTGCCATGCAGCCCACACTGCGTAATTTTGCCTTTGATTTGCCCTTGCTCACCTTGTCGGTTTCGCTGTTTCCCAAGGCTTTTTTACCAGAAATTATCGGTGTAAACCTGGCCATTGAGTTAAGTGGATTAGGCAAAAGCTATATGCAAATTATTGATGAGTTGCGCTATTGGAAAATGGATCCGTATTTTTTTACCCTGCACCTCACCATTGACAATATTGCCTCCGGCCATACCGCCGTGGCTATGGAGACCGTGCATTTGTACCTGGATCAAGTGCTTGCCAGCCAAGGCCATCAAGTCATGCAACAAGAATGGCAACGCATCTGGATAGGCTATGTGGCGTTTAGGCAAAACATGACGCGCTTTGACACTACCCTGGAGCGGGAGGCCGGTGTACGGTTTTTGCTGCCGCTGATTCGTCTTGGCATGCAACAACGCAAGGACAAAAAACGCCAGCAAACGGCCACACCGTAAGTGCCGGTATGAAAGCGCTGGTCGATGCGGTACAGGTCTGTTGCCCTATTGATGCGGTATTTGCGTTTATAACCCATTTTTCCCATGTGACGTTAATATTCGAGCACCTCTCCGCCGTTATTCCTAGCCAGTCTGGACAACGTGTCGAGGGCAGTCGCTACCAGCAAACCCGTATTGTGCATGGTCTCCGGTATAACGAAACAGTGGAGGTTATCCGGCTGAAAAACAACAGCTGTTACACAATAAGGGTGCGTAATTTTGGTATTGAAACAGACTATGATTATCGCCTTGCAGCCCTCTCTCCTGCTGTCACTCACATTCAATTAACCAAAACAGCGCAGGCTAAAGGCTGGTCAAAACTCCTCTTGCCATTGACGCACCATGTGTTAACGCGCCCAGAACACGATGGCAAGCATTTACAGGTTTTGAAGGCGGCCATTGAAAAATACTGCCCATCGGCTATCGAAAGCCAAGCGCTTAGCAGTGGCCGTGAATAATAGCCCATTGTCACCCCAGCAGGCTTTTATCACTTGGTTTCGGGATTCATCACCCTATATACACGCGTACCGCAACAAAACCTTTGTTATTTTTTTTGAGGGGGAAGCGGTACTGGATGCCGATTTCGACCACCATATTCATGACTTTGCCTTGCTCAGCAGTTTAGGAATACGCTTGGTATTAGTGCATGGCATACGTCGCTACACCAACCAACGCCTGGCCATACTCAACCATCCTGCACATTTCCATAACCAACGCCGCATCACCGATGATGTGGCTCTGCAATGCGTAAAAGAAGCCGCAGGCCTAGTGCGTGTAGAAATTGAGGCCTTGCTGTCTATGGGGCTTGCCAACTCTCCTATGTCGGGCTATGAACTGAAAGTAGCCTCAGGCAATTTTGTGACTGCAAAACCGATTGGGGTGATTGATGGCATTGATTATGGCTACACCGGTGAAGTGCGCTCTATTGACAGCGCAGCGATACAACACAAGCTTGAGCAAAGTAATATTGTGATAATTTCGTCTATTGGCTACTCACCGAGTGGGGATATTTTTAATTTGTCGGCCAAAAAGCTGGCCACCGAAGTAGCGATTGCCTTGAAGGCCGAAAAACTCATCTTGATGACTGAACAAAGCTGTTACCATCCAGAAAATGGCCAAGAAATACGTCAAATGACCCTCGCCACCGCCGTCGATTTTTTACAAAAATACCCTCATATTTCCGAACGGGTTTATTTGCCGATGCAAGCTGCCGTGCATGCCTGCCGAAGCGGTATTAAGCGGGTACATTTGATAGATCGGTCGAAAAATGGGGTGTTGTTACTGGGGTTGTTTACACAAGATGGCACGGGTACGTTGGTCAGCTCCAAATCATCATGACCTTGTGTTTTCAATTAAATAGTTTCTGCGTTTTTTTCCACGCTATCGTAGCAATAGCCCGACCTAATTTTCGGCCTTCCAAATCACCTTTAATAAAGTGTATGCCGCCATAACGCCTGGATACCCCCGCTTCAGCAGCAGCATCACTAAACGTTGCCCAATAAAGCACCGTATCTTCTGCGGGTACAATACCCGGTTCAACTTTTGATGAGCCCGCCGGCACGGTGACACTGTAGCCGAAATTATCGTTTCTGGTGAATAAGTGTAATGTTTCTGCCGCCGCCGCACTAAAGGCGCTGTGCCCTGAAATATACTCTGGGAAAGGCGGCGTTATAACCGTTTTGGCTTGGTAAGGCCGCCATTGTCTACCGTCTATTAAGCCTTGCCACGATTTAATAGTATGACCCGCATACAATAAACGGATGGCTGTAATAGGTCTGACATAATCGAAGTAACGTTTTGCATCCCAACAGGCAATGCTGACATCAAAAAGCGTATTGCTGATGGCAAAAAACATTTTAATATCTTCATCGACTGTGTGATGATCGCGTTCAGAGACATACGTCGCAAACAGTGTCCAATGCCCTGGTGGCAATTCAGATTTTGGCCCATCTGCCCAATATTCCGCAATGACTTTTTTCTCGTCGGTTAAATGGGCGCTGTAATCTAAAATCTGCTGGGCTTGTAGTTTATATTGATTATATTCTTTGTAATAATCGGGGGGTTTCAGTAACTTTTTACGAAACTGCCCACCAGAGGTAAGTGCATAAGGCAGCACTTTGCCCCACTGGGGGGTGATAAATTTTTGTGGGCTAACCCCCATTTGTAAAGGCTGCCAATGATTGGGATTTTTGACTGATAGAGGGCTATTAGCAGGCTTATAATGCGTGTAATCAGAATAAGCGCCAGGATTCAAATCACCCAGCTGATTAGCGCCATCGTAATGACGAAAATCTAATACGGCTTTTGCAGTAACATTACCTATGCCAGCAGGTGTTGCTAAATTGGTAGTCTTGTTACCCGCCTTATAACCAAGTCTATTCATCAAAACATTGAAATGGGCACGCTCACTGGGGAACAGGTCGGATAAGCACCGGTAAGCTGCATAACTGATGGCGATGTCTTTATTCGCTTTAGTATGTTGTCTTTTGGGCAGGCGTAAGATTTTACCAAAACGGGTACCAAAGGCTTTATTGTCAAACGCCGTCCACGCATCGTACATACAGGTATGCGTGATAGCTAAAGCCCTGGCAACAATAGGTGGGCCAGGATGGGTATTTCGTATGGCTTGCAATGCAACATCATTCCATTGGGTAACCACAGTATTGCCGTTTGCTAATATGGCCTGATTGACCAAAAACAAGGCGCTAACAGGGCATAGCGTTGTTAAAATAAAGTGCCTAATTTTCATAGTGTTTTTTAATTACGCCCGTAATTTGGCGACTGCTTGTAACGGTTAGGAACGTGCATGAAATAAGTTGAACAACTTAAACGCCACTTCCGTTCGTGCTGAGCCTGTCGAAGCATGAATTTGCTCACGTTATTTCATATACAGCGTTTTCAACTTAGGACAGTTACAGCCACCGTTCGTGCTGAGCTTGTCGAAGCACGAATGGTACACTTCGACAAGCTCAGTGCTAACGGTTACGCTGTAACTATTGAACTGTGAAAACGCTGTACGTTGCTTAACTTAAGAAAGGTGTAAAATACGCCTGATCAGTACCTTCTTTTTAAGAATACCTACGATCTGTCATTCTTGAATCCATTGCTAGTAAAGCGTTAAGAAAGCTTGACCCCGGTGCAGGTGACCACGTATGCACCGACAAGGCTGGCGTTTGTCTTTGCAAGACCTGATTAAGCGCTGTTTGCTGTTGGCAGGCAAAAACCCGCATCGCTCTCTCTAACTGATGGCAGTTGGCACTGATACTTCCAATGTCCACACAGGATTGTTCATCGAAAGCGGGTAGGCTCGACAGGAAACCTTGTTCTGGCTCGTATGATTCAAATAACCCCAAAATATGCTTTATCAGTATATTAAAAGCCTGTAACGACAGGGTGTCTTCCATGCCCAGCTCGACCTCATCCAGCAAAGCCGCACGCAGTTTTGTTGGCGTATCGGAATCTTGTAACAGTGGCGCAAGATAATGGCCTAAGCTGCGCCAATACAGCAACACCATAAGGTCAATACGCACACACAGTACGCCGTAAGCAAAAGCGCGTTCAATATCATCGCCCAGATAGGTAAAACCGTTTTTTGGTGGACTGTCCGTAGGGTCAACCAATGCGCCAAGCATTTGCCGTATCATTTTGACAGGGCCTGCACACGCCCGCATTTCTGGGGAAAGCAGCAAGCTTTCATCTTCCAGATACTGCATAAAGGCCTCAACGTCAAGCTCGGAGTCCATGAGCATGGGATGCGCCTGGCTTAGCATTCGGTTGCTTGCAGCATACATACCACCAATGACCTTAAAAGCCGCTGCCACCTGCCTGGGTAACGCACCATCGGCGGTGGGTCTATCACCCCGGCGCAGCAGAAAACTTGACAGCGACACCGCTACTGAAGTCATGATATATAAATCTTTTGCCGCCAAGCGTTGCGTGCTATCCCGCTTAAAATGCTGGCAATATAGCGTCCTTAAAGTTGCTGCATCCAGCAACAGATCATCCCAGCAATGAACCATTTCGTGCATGGCATCCACGTTATAAGGATGGCCTTGCCGAATGCCCCCCCCCTTAAAAGACCGCCAATTGTCTTTTAGCGGGCTGGCACGCCATTCAGGTACAACATTGGCCTCACCCAATTGCCGTCCCAGTTCATCATAGCCAGCAAACGCCCCTACCCAAGTGCCGTATTCCCACTCCATCCATGGGGAGTGATGCAAGGGTGGGATGCAAGATTGCAGGGTTTTTGATAAGGCATTTTGCCAGATATTATGGGGGATAGGACGGCCATCAGCTTCCAACCGGTGCAGTACGCTGCCTAATAACGCATCGATTTTTGGGTTCACGGATTAACTTGATCCTTATTTACGGGTATGTTCAGCACGGTAGACCGGTAACCAGCTTTGCCCACCGTCCAATGATTCACTCATTTCATCGGTAAAGCTGTCGGCACTGGTTTTAGTGGATGACAAACGCAGGTGGACAGGCTTGCCATCGGCATCAAGCACAGCGGTATTGGTGCTGACATTGCTGACCACCATCGTATCGCTACCGGCTTCAAAATTGCCTTCAAGAATATCCATCAGGCCATCGTGGTCATCACAGGCCAACATCCGGTAAACCTGCCGGTATTTGTCATACGACCACATAATAAAAAACCGCACGGTGTTAGCGCCAATCTGCATCGGCACAACCTGTTCCTGTAAAAATGCACCGTCGAACAACGGTTCTATCTTGGTCCAGTTTGGCAACGGGCTATCTACCCATTCACCCTGCTCGCCCAAAGAGTAGGCTTTAATGTCCCACTCCCCTACCATAAAATGCAAACGTTCTATGCCTGTTGCCATATTACTCTCTTGTAAAGTCAAATCCGCCAATGCTTTACTTTAAAGGTATGTGTTCACCTCTCTCTTTGAAAAAGGGGGATTGGAGGGGGATTTATTTAAAAAATCTCCCCTAACCCCTCTTTTTCAAAGAGGGGAACTGAACGCTTACCCTTAAGGCATTGAGCACGGCATTAGAAAAGGTGTACCGCATGTTATCCCAAAACGGTGAGTAAAACTGCTGTTGATACACGGGGGAGCGCCGTGCTTTTTGTATGGCTTCAATAATGCGGCCATCTTCCCATCCTGCCTGCTGAAACTCATGCTGATGTTCAAGGCGCACTTCAAGCATATCGGGGTCGGTTGCTGAGGTGGCTTCATAAAACTGCGCTCTCAACGTCCGTGTTTGCCCCGCACTGACAGGATGCACAATAATAAAATGAATAAAATACGGGAATACCGCCATGTGCAGGTTAGGGAACAGCGAACCAATAAAAGCGCGTTCTGGCAGTACCTCTGGGCTGACACCTAACGGGGTAAACGGCAGTTCATCCAGTTGGTAGGTATCAGAAAAATCTTGCTCACGGTAAGACAGTGCCATTAAAGCGCCGTCAATAAGCTCGACGTAAGTTTTTTCGCCTTTTTCATCCACCCGTGGGATCTGCGATGATTCTGCATAAATTTCATGGGTGAAGCCCTCATGCAGCACGTTGATGGCCCAGTTTTCGTAATGGGTTTTCCAGTTAGTAGCCAAGTCTTCGCTATCAAAAAGCGATGCCCCCTCTGCATCGCGGCCTATGTCTAAATTGTCGGTACGGTAGTCAGATAATAGCGTATGCAAGGGCGCAATATGGTGGTCAAAATCATCCGCCACCCCACTTAAGTCAATAAAGATAATACCCAGCTCAATTCGACTGCGTACCTCGATAAGGTCAACCGAACGGCCTTTAAATGCCGCCAAACCGCCCTGTTCACTGCCATCCCAATAGGGCGTTGCTACCAGCTTACCGCGTAAATCATAACGCCAGCCATGATACGGAGTGACAATCTCGGTTTGCCCTTGGATCGATTCAATCACCGCTAGGCAACCATCGTAAGCGACTATATTATGAAAAACCCGTAATACACCGTCGTCGCCATGCACAACCAGTAACGGAATGCCAGCAAATTCCATAGGCGATAGGCAACCTGGTGTCGGTGTCTGCTGCATAAAGCCCAGTGCAATCCACTGCCGACAAAACAAGCGCTCCACCTCCAACTCAAAAAAAGCTTCGGAAGTAAAAGCCTGATTCGGCAGTGTCCGCGCTTTTTCTATCGGCGCACAGACGCTTGCCCATTGCTCTTGGGTAATAAAAATATCGAGGCTATCTGGCATCATCACGCCTTAATGGTAGGCTTTGTGCCTTTTGCTGTCTTAGTTGCCATCTCGTATAAATTTTGCAGTGCCGATGTTATGTTCATCAAGCAGGGTGAAATTACGGCTTTTGGGATCAATATAAATAGTCCCACCACCGCCACTTGTGCCATCAGCGAGGGTAATAGCATACGTGCCAACGCAATTGGGTTTGATTTTTACCGTGCCGGTGTAGGTTTCAGTTTTTACCTTGCCATCAAAAGTATTATTGATGGTCATTTGCCCCGCCGTAATATGGCCTTTACCGTCATTAACTTCTCGGCCTACGCTCACCGCATGCACCCAACCGGCTCCGAATAATGAATATTTAAATTTTGAATAATCGGTACGGGTGGTTTCGTCCCAGCTATAGCTTCCGGCAAGGGTCTTTAAGGTACATCCGGCATTGGGAAGTCCCGCAGACCAAGCAGTCCCCTGATGCAAACCCAGTGCCAGAAAAAACATAGGCAGAACCTGCTTAAGTGTATTATTTTTCATCTAAATGCATCCTCTTAAGTATTTATTAAAGAAAACTGTGTTTTACGATTAATCATGATTATTCTAATTATTACAGGATTTTTTTAGGCTTGAAAAGCACAGCCATTACATCATTGCCTTTAACCCAATGACTTCATCACTGGACTTAATGTTTTATATCAGTTTCCATCTCTTACAAACTTTGCGACACCAATGTTATGCTCATCAAGCAAGGTAAAATTACGGCTGATTGGGTCAATATAAATTGTGCCGCCACCACCACTGGTGCCGTCGAAAAGCGTAATATCGTAAGTACCCACGCAATTTGCATTAACGCTGACTTTACCTGTGTACTTTTCAGTTCTCACTTTGCCATCAAAGCTATTGTTAATGGTCATTTGTCCGCTCGTTATATTGCCTTTACCGTCATTTTCTTCCCTACCTACACTAACAGCGTACACCCAGCCTGCTCCGAACAGTGAGTAGCCTAGTTTTGAGTAATCGGTGCGAGTGGTTTCGTCCCAACTGTAGTTTCCAGCAAGCGTTTTTAGGGAGCAGTGCGCTTTGGAAGTGTCATAAGACCACGCGGCTTCATGATATAAACTTATTGCTAGCACAGACAAGGATAAAGCCCGCTTAAGTGTGTCGTGTTTCATATCAGAATATCCTTTATAAACTCAAATTTAATTAAATGGCTAGCTTTATGCCACTACAAGCTTAAGCAAGATATAGGTAACTGTTAAAAAATTCAACACTCCTATTGTTAAGAAAAGTTAAGTTTTACTGCGATTGCGTTCGGTGGTCATTACATCGCACATTATTCGATGTCAATGAGCATACAAAACTATTATGGTTCAGCCTTGACATGAATTTTTGCAGGGCATTAGATGGTGTGTTTGGCGAGGTATTGCATAGCTACTCTTGTTGATTCTGAGTATGGTTTTAAAAATAACACTTTGGCTCAATTGGCGCAGGCTAATTTGTTGGCAATCTGAATAAGCCGTGTTCTACTGATTTTGTAGTCGAATGATCTTGGTGATTGACGATTATTTGATTTGGATCAATTACTGTTTAATAAAGCGTATGATAATGACCATGCGCTGTAAAGTTATGATTACTCACTAAGGCGGAACATTAATTACTTGCACTCAACTTGTCGGCATGTGTGAAGTCGAGCCGCACAATATTCGACAAGTTAAGCACAGTGGTCTAGTTTTTTGTTCCGTCTTAGTGAGTAGCCAAAATTAACCAGCGCTACAAATAAATATGACGTGCTGAAACAAAATAAAAGTTAAAGCAACGGTACAACTTTTTCGTGTCCTACGTCTAGTGGGTACGTCGCGGGGTTTACCGATACGGCTGCCTTTTTGTTCAGCCGCACGACTTATAAAAAGGATAACCTAATGAATACCTTGCTGTTATATTTTTTCAGATTATTGATTATTGCTTCGATTGCCGTTTTTTTTGTCGGCTTGTTTAAGAAAGAATGGTTGCACTTTCGAGGAAAATCACTCGATGCCATGACGGCGGTAATCGTTTCCATTGCTTTGTTTATGATAGGCTTTACTGGAGCCAGCACCACCTTTTATACACCAGATGAACAGGTGATCGCTGCATCCAAAACAGGGGTATCACTCAGTGAAGCGGTTTATAGCAATGATGTTGCTGTAGCGGGCTGTCGATTGGGTGAAAAAACGGGTAAAATCGGTGCCAGTGATGATGAAAAAACCGATGACGGCGTGCATTATTCTGTCCGGACACCGAGCAATTACAAAGATACCATCGCGCATCCGTTACTGATGGTCTATGCCCCTGGTGGAAAAGATCGTAACCAGGCAGAAACCTTTATGTATTTAACCAAAGAAGCGACGGCAGCGGGTTTTATTATCGCTTATGCTGACCACCGCTCTATGTCGCCAGAGACGATAGTACAGTTAGCTGAAATACCAAAGTTTGTGGAACAAAAATGGTGCGTCGATCATAAAAAAATCTTTATGACTGGCCATGCCGATGGCGGTACGATTGCTATGGGTATTGCCTATTTTAACGGTACCAAACACATTCCAACCGCCATTGCACCCAGCGCTGTTGGTACTGGCAGCCAAGATTTTGAAGACCGCAACTGCGTTAAACCGACTCCGGTTATGTTAATGCACAGTAACAAAGACAAGCTATTTCCTAACTTTGGTAAACAGGCAATTGAATGGTGGGCAAAATGTAATAAATGCGATACCAAAACCTACAGTACTAAAGACAGGAAAGTACCGGCATCAGGTAGCCAGGATTGGGAGAGCTATTACAAAGAAGAACTCAAACAAAAAGCCCTGGATCATAAAACCGGTAATCCCCTGCCCTTTACTACACCGGTCAGCGGCGTTGAAGGTTGTGTTGCTTACAGCGGCTGCAAAAACAATGTACAGACCTGGTATTGTGAAGGCACAGGGCTGCATCCTGAATGGCCGGGTAAAAACAAAGATATTATTGATTTTTTCAAGGCAGTACAGACAAATTAATGACAGAAAAAAGGTTAACTGTTAAGAACAAGACAGTTAACCTTTACGTGAGCATGTATTAATTGGCCAGTGCAAAATGCTGCGGCAAGCATGGCTCAACAATTTCTTTGAGTGAGTGCAAATTATTGATGTGAATGCTACGTTGCTTAACGGTGATAATACCGTTTTTACTGAGATCGGTCAGTTGTCGGCTGACGGTTTCTATGGTTAAGCCTAAAAAATTGGCGATATCGTCACGGCGCATGGACAGGTTGAATTCTGTGCTGGAAAAACCTAACATTTTATAACGCGTGGACAGCATCAGTAGAAAAGTGGCCATTTTTTCCCGTGCCGAACGCTTACTAAGCAGCACGATATGGTCATGTTCAGACAGTATCTCTCGGCCAATAATGTGCATAAGCTGAGATTGCAGACTGGGTATTTTACTGCACAGATCTTGGAGTCTTGGCAGGGGTAATTCGCACAGTGTAGCGCTTTCCAAGGCTATGACAGAGCAATGATAGCGGCCATTTTCCAGAGCATCCAAGCCCATCAGCTCGCCGGGCAGATAAAAACCGATAGTTTGTTCAACCCCGTTGGTATCTGATACAAAGCTGCGAAACGAACCGGTTTTAACCATAAATACACTGTGCGCCAGATCTTGTTGCCGGTACAGATATTCATCCGGTTTGGCAGGGAGTTTACGTCTAACAATGCTTTCTAGCTTAGAGACTTCATCGCCGCTTAAGCCATGAGGCAGGCAAAGATCAGCAATTCTGCAATGCAGACAGTCTGTTTTGTGGAAAATGGATTCCATTTTATTATTCCAGTGTCGGTTGGTAAATGTGTGACGCGTTTGACTATCATAAATTATCACAAAGTTGTTTAGGCTTTTTACGCTACAGAGCAGTAGCCACTGCGCTGGACAACAAAACTAAAACTGTTAAATGTACCATGCAGATAGGAATTTAACGCTAACTTCTTTGCCTTTATCTTAATTTAATATCGGGCAGAATGGTCAAAGTGTTGATTTTAAGCAAGCGAGTGGACATTGATATTAATCTGTAGGTGTAATCATTTTTTGTTAGGTGAGGCAAACCCCCATGCAGGCAGATTCTGGAGTACCTGAATATCATGCCGACGGCAATCCTAGTTATCGTCAGCAATGGATAGCCGAAGCCGCGTATTATAAAGCCGAAGCACGGGGCTTTAAGCTTGGCTATGAAACCGTAGATTGGCTAGCGGCAGAGCAAGATTATATTGCCATGTTGATAGAATCGTTTTTGGCGGTATCCAAAGATGAGGGAGAGATGTCTATTGCTGGATTACGACAGCTGGCGAAAGCGGTAGGCGTGTCTGAACCGGAAAATATTTTTTCTGAAACAGAATTAATTTGCTTAATTCAAACAGCTAGCCAGAAACGCCCGTGTTTCAGGACGCAAATAGGTGGCGTTTGCCAAGATAAAACAAGCTGCCACTGGAGTATCGAATGTCAGAAATTAATTGCGGAATGGTGTCGGTAACGACCGTTCGCTTAATTTTACCCCCACTTCGTAAAATTAAGCGAACGGTGAGCCTTGGTTGCAGCAACAAAAATTGGCTATCTACTTAAGACGGGACAATAAACTACAACACTACCGTTCGGCCTGAGCTTGTCGAAGGCTGTTGTTCATGGTTCGACAAGCTCACCACGAACGGCTTAACCTGAAACTGTCCCACCTTAGATATAAAGTGGGTAGCTCAAAAATTTGATCCCCATCGCGTCTACATTAAACGTTGGTTACCTGAATTGGAGGCCCATCCCCAACAAAATCATCCATCAATGGTTTAAAGTTGAACCCAGCGTAAACCACCCCCCCATGCTCGACCACAGCGTACAAAGCCAGCGTTGCAAGGTGCTGTTCCAGTCTATCCGTTCTTTATCTTGAGGTTTTACCATGCGTTATTTAATCAGTCTCTTGCTAGCCCTGCTTACCGGTTGCACCGGCATTCCCGATGGCATTAAGCCTGTCACTGGCTTTGAATTGGGACGCTATCTGGGCACTTGGCACGAAGTTGCCCGCTTAGATCATCGCTTTGAACGCGGCTTGTCTGACATTAGCGCCGAATACAGCTTATTGGGTGATGGCGGGGTAAAAGTGGTCAACAGCGGTTACAACACCCAGAAAGCAGCGAGGGAATCAGCGACCGGTAAAGCCTATTTTGTCGATGGCAGTGATGTAGGCCGTCTGAAGGTGTCATTTTTTGGCCCGTTTTACGGTGGCTACAATATTATCGCCCTGGATAAAACTGGCTACCAATGGGTGATGATTTGTGGCCCTGACCGTGATTACCTGTGGATTTTGTCACGTAACCCAGACCTTGATAAAACCACACTCCAACAACTGGTTAGCCAAGCCAAAGCATTGGGCTTTGCTACCGAAAAACTTATTTTTAACTAGCATGTGTTTAATAATGGGCAACGTCATGGAAAAGCCCATAGCAGGAGGAAAACACAATGATCAGGCTGACTTATGCCAGTACGGCAACCCATAAATGGAGTGCAGAAGATTTATTAAAACTGTTGAAGCAATGCCGAACCAATAACGGTGCCAAAAATATTACCGGCATTCTGCTGTATGCCAATGGCACGTTTTTTCAAGTGCTGGAAGGCGATGAGGCAACCGTTGAAAGCGTGTACCAAAAAATAAAACAAGGCCCGCGTAACCGGGAATGTACGGTTATTGAAAAACAAGCCATCACCGAACGGGCATTTCCCTACTGGAGCATGGGATTTGAAAAAATAAATGCTAAAGAACTGCATAAAATGGACGGTCTTAGCGACTTTTTTGAACATGATTTTACGCCGGCAGGTTTCGTATCCCATAAAAATATTATTGGCCCCTTGTTGACTCACTTGCGTGCCAAGCTGATAAAGCAGGTGAGCGCGAGCAGTCATGAAGAACTGCCTTTGGAGCATGAAGACCCGTTTATACGGTTGTTACATGGCACTATCCGTGTTGGGGTAAAGTTTTTGTCATTCCTCATGGTCATCGTCATTGTGCTGAGTATTTTTGATGTGCTGTACACCATTTGGGACAAGATCAGCGACCCACCGTATCTACTGTTAACAACCAACGATTTATTAGAAACCTTCGGATCTTTTCTGGCTGTGTTAATCGCTATCGAAATTTTCATCAACATTAGTCTGTACATTCGAAGTGATGTCATTCCTGTCAAACTGGTTGTCGCCACTGCATTAATGGCTATTTCCCGAAAATTTATTGTTTTTGACTACAAGCACCTGCAACCAGAATATATCAGCGCTACCGCACTGGTTGTGGTTGCGCTTGGCATTACTTATATGTTGATTCAAAAAAATGAATAGTGTCATCTTGTTTTGATTAAAAAATATTAAATCCCTGAAATTTGTCCACTTGTGTTCGTTACCGCACCGACGCTATTTATTTTTACCTGTATTCTCCTAACTGAGTGATAAAACATCATTCTACGCTCTGGCCATTGTTATCTGGCCATTATCATAATATCAGGAGATAGACATGAACAAAGACCAAGTAAAAGGAAAAATCGAAGAAGTCAAAGGCAAAGTTAAAGAAGCGGCTGGCGTACTCATGGACGATAAGGAGCTGGAAGCCGAAGGCAATGTGCAAAAAAATGTTGGCAAGGTTCAAAAAGGTTTTGGCAACCTTAAAGAAGATCTCAAAAACGGTGATTAAACTGCGTATTGCCGTGCCGTGCCGTGCTATGCAGCCAGTCCAGATAGGCAGATCTGTATAGCACGGTAACCTCTGAATATATTTACACAAGCACAGGAAATACACATGAAACTTATGACTATAAAATTCGCCAGTTTATTGCTAGGCATATTTTTGGCTTGCACCTCTGGTGCGTATGCCGAAGAAACCCAAGACGATACTTTAATGAACAAAGATCAAGTCAATGGAAAAGTTGAAGAATCCAAAGGTAAAGTCAAGGAAGCCACAGGTGTAATACTGGATGATAAAGCCATGAAAAAAGAAGGTAATGTCCAAAAGAATCTTGGCAAAGCACAGTCCGGCGTTGGCGATATTAAGAAAAAGCTTCACAAGGACATTAAGGAAGGTAATTAAAGCTGGCTCAGTTGTTGCTGTCAGATTCAGTCAACTTGAACTACCAAGATAGTAAAAATAATCACACAATCACAGGAAATACACATGAAAATCACAACTACCCAACTCACTGGCTTATCAGCCGCTATCTTATTAATCGGTGCTTCATTCGGCGCTTATGCAGGTGAAAGCCACATGGCAGAAGCCCTAAAACACGCAGAAGCGGCGGCTAAATCTGCTGATGGCAAAGCGGTTGATACCGTCGTCAAACATGCACAGGCGGCAAAAGAACATGCTGATGCCGCAAAGGAACATCTGGATGCCGGTATCACCAGCCTGAATGATGCAATTGACCACGGCAAGATGAAGCACGCAGACTTGGCCAAGAAATCTGCTGATGAAGCGGTCATGCACTTAAAAGCCGCGCAGTAACAACCAACCGACGCTCTGAGCGGCAAACGCATAGCGATGAAAAACCTTTTCTTCGCGCAGGTCATGGCCATTTAGGTCTGGCCCTATCACTCATTTGGAGACCATCATGAATAAAGATCAAATAGAAGGCCGTGTTGAAGCTGCCAAAGGTAAAATCAAGGAAGCCACCGGCGTGTTAATAGGTGATAAAAAATTTGAGACCGAAGGCGAGGCCCAGAAGAATGTTGGCAAGATTCAAGCTGGGCTGGGCGATATCAAGGAAGAAATAAAAGATGAAATCAAAAAGGAACTCAAAGAAGACAGCTAAGAACAGGCCTGGGTGGTGCGGCAAATTTAACCGCGCTGTACGCTGCACCGCCACAATAAGTTGTTTTAAAAATTTACAGAAGCTAAACATACTGCCTACCCGATTATGGGCAAGCAGTACATTGTTTATCTGTTGTCCTTACGCCGCCAGCTGACGGCCTCTTACGGAGCAGCACACATGTTAGAAAGTATTGCGATCATCTTAATTATCCTCTGGGTCTTGGGCTTGGTGTCCTCGTACACACTGGGCGGCTTCATTCACATTTTATTGGTTATTGCCGTCATCGTGGTGATACTGCGTGTTATCCAAGGGCGACGGGTTTTATAGTTTGCCGATATTAAACAGATAGCGAAAATCATATTACCGACAAGTAGCTTTCTTTAACGGTATTTGGAGAATAATCATGGTACGAAAAGTTTTAGTTTTAGTATTGATACTCACATTGAGCGGCTATCACCCATAGGAAAGTTGATATATATTTGCTACCGTGGGGCC
>NZ_FUKI01000071.1 GCF_900163755.1 Crenothrix polyspora
CTGATTTACGTGTTTTTACGCGAATCGGGTAGATATAAATCCTAAGACCGACAGACTCCTAGTGGTTACAATAGCCACAACATGGTGGCTATTTCGGTTCTCCCACAGGGGACTTCCACCCCATTACATCGCGCCCATGCTGGGCGCACACATTTCGCTCAACAGGGACTGGCCGTATCGTGGCCATTTTGAAATTTTGTAATTAAATCAGCTTTTGTGGCTTTGCTGGAAACGGCCATCCCGTTAGCTTAACGTTATGCAATTTAGTTGCAATCACGCTTTACGGTACTAATGCTTTGCGTTACTATAGCTGCATGATTATTTCATTCAAATGCAGTGATACAGAAGCGTTGGCCAATGGTTACAGGATTCCGCGTTTTGTAAATATCGAAAGAGTGGCTCAGCGTAAGTTACGGCAACTCAAGGTTTCTGAACAATTAAGTGATCTGAAAATCCCGCCTGGCAACCACCTTGAGTCATTGAAAGGTAATCGAGATGGACAGTTCAGCATTCGAATCAATGATCAGTTTCGTATCTGTTTTCGTTGGACAATTGGCGCTGAAGATGTTGAGATCGTTGATTATCATTAGGAATATATTATGACTAAACTTGATCCTGTAACTCCAGGTGAGCTTTTATTGGAAGAGTTTTTGAAACCAATGGGAATTTCTCAATATCGATTGGCAAAAGAAATAGGCGTGCCTCAACAACGAATTGGTGAAATCGTAGCGGGCCGGCGCTCAGTTACAGCCGATTCAGATTTAAGGCTTTGTCGTTTTTTTGGTTTGTCGCGGGGATATTGGCTACGTGCCCAAATCGAATATGACACAGAAATTGCTGAAGAAGCTCTTTCCGAGGTATTAAAACAAATTACACCTTGGCCTTTATCACAAACCAGCAGGGTTTAAGTTTTTTTGTGCAGTGTATATTTTGCCGTTGTGCATAGTTTGGCAGCATAATCGGGTAGCCAGGGGCATCTAACCCCCAGCCCCCACACCACCCACCATGCGGGTCCGCAGTGGGCGGTTCAACGAATTGGCTCGCGTTGACACTTAGGCATAACCTTGCGCTTTGCACCAAAGCTCTTTGATGCTCAACAGCCCCTGCTCTTTCAGCCATTGGTTGTTCAAAGCCATTTGTACGGCGGGGGTACGCGCCATGCGCCAGTAGCTTTTGCTACTGACCGCATGTTGGATGGCGGCTTTGAGATTAATCCCCAAAGCCCGCAGGTTGCGGACTTTAGTACGCGGCCAGCGCCATTGTTTACAATAGCACATACGGATGCGCCGCCGCAGCCATTCATCCAACTCAGGGATGGGGCGGTAGTATTGGCTGATGCCAAAGTAGCCGACCCAACCCCGAAGGAACTGCCCAAGTTTGTACAAGCGGTATTTCATCGACAAGCCCCAGCTTCTTCCGGTCAGTTCTTTCACTCGGCGCTTGAACTTCGCCAAGGACTTATCCGTCCAGC
>NZ_FUKI01000150.1 GCF_900163755.1 Crenothrix polyspora
AGCCTTCATATCTTTTATCTAATTGTTTTAGATATTATTTTTTATTGACGGTAGCAGTATTGGGAGCTGTCCCACTTCCTCTTGCTTTCGCCACTGCACCCAAATGGCCTGCTACAACCGGTTTGGTAGCTTATGAAATTCCTCAGGCAGGACTTGATGTTATGAACACAACAAACCGCTTTAGCTTTGCTGTAATTGAAGATTCAGCGGTAGTACATGCGAAACTAACCTATATATCTGAATAAAATTTACATACAGCGTTTTTATAATTAGTTAGTTACTTTACAAATTAGATAAATATATTTAACGCATTGATTTTGTTTTATATTTAAAATTTACGTTGTTTTTTATATTAACTAACCTAACATGTAAACAATAGCTTTTCTGCCTACCGCACAACAAAAAGGTTTGCAGAAAACATCCTGCAAGCCTTTTTGTTATTTCTAACCGTGAAATTCGCCCCAGCTTAAATGGATAGCCTGAATTGCTATTAGCGACGTATGCTGAAATCAATTGGATCATACTTTCGGCTAAAAATCGTTGCTTGATTGACGTTAATTGTCTTGTTTATTAGCAAGTGCAGTAATAGCAGCAATGCGTAATCGGCGTATAGCGTCACCAATGTGCGGCCCTTGTAAGCTGCTGTTGGTAACTACCGAGGTATCTATGGCGCTTGCGGCGCTTGCAGCTTTAGCAAATATTGCCGCTTGTGGATAAGGTTTGTTCTCAAACCCCGTGCGCCCTTTGGCATCCGCTTCGCAGGCTAATAGAAAATCCGCCAAGGTGTTATTGGCTTTAAAGGCACCCAGTGTACTTAACAGATCTGCTAATGTTGAGGCATTAAGTTCGGTGACTTTATGGCAATGGGTGTGATATTGCATAACGTGCAGTGCAAGATTTTTAAAATTATTGGGGACACGTAGCCGCTGACACAGTGCTATTAAAATGGGTAAGCCGGTTTTTTCGTGGCCGTAATGGTGTGGCCAAATTGCTGGTGGCGTGATGCCTTTGCCAAGATCGTGTACTAAAACTGCAAAACGTACTTCGGGCTTATTGGATAGTAAAGCTGCTTGTTGTAGGCATAACAGTGTGTGTATGCCGGTATCAATTTCTGGGTGATATTTTTCCGGTTGTGGTACACCAAATAAACAATCAATTTCTGGCAATATTTTGGCTAATGCACCGCAATGCCTTAAAGTATAAAAAAATGCCGAAGGCGCGGCTTCCTTCAATGCTTTGAGTAGTTCTGCCCACACGCGCTCTGCTACCAGATGATCCACCTCACCACCTTCGACCATTGCTTGCATAAGCGCCATTGTCTCTTCTGCCACAGTAAACCCCAGTGACTGATAACGGGCTGCAAAACGTGCCAAACGTAAGATCCGCACCGGATCTTCGGCAAAAGCTGGCGATATGTGTCGGAAAATTCTATTCTCTAAATCTTTTTTGCCGCCGTAGGGGTCAATCAACTGACCTTCAGGAGTCATGGCCATAGCATTAATGGTTAAATCTCGGCGGATTAAATCGTCTTCTAAGCTAATATTGGGTGCGGTGTAAATGCTAAAACCAGTGTAGCCGGGTGCGATTTTTTTCTCCGTTCTGGCGAGCGCATATTCTTCTTGATTATTGGGGTGTAAAAATACCGGAAAATCTTTACCCACAGGCCGAAATCCTTGCTTGATCATTGATTCCGGTGTTTCGCCGATCACCACCCAATCGCGTTCTTTAACGGCAATATTAAGCAAGGTATCACGTACTGCGCCACCAACTAAATAGATTTGCATGAGGGGTATTGTGTTTATTAAAGATGCAGTTAGCATAGCATACGCGGCTTTGTTATGGCAGTTGCTGTTTTGCACGCTAAATTCTGATTTGGTTGAATTAATTTTTTGGGAGGCGACAAGGTGATAGACATATTTTTTGCCAGTGTGTTGTTAGGTGCGGTATCCGGTATTTCGGCAGGCTTGTTTGGTATTGGTGGTGGCCTGATTATTGTGCCAATTCTGGTAATGCTGTTTACTCAACATGGCTTTGCTGCCGAGTTAGTGATGATTATGTCGGTAGCAACGTCTTTGGCGACAATTATTGCCACTTCAATATCTTCGGTATGGGCGCATCATCGTCTGGGTGCGGTGGTTTGGGATAAGGTATTCCGTTTGATGCCTGGTATTGTTGTGGGGTCGGTATTAGGGGCGTTATTGGCTAATCAGATGCCTAAAGAAGTATTGCGCTTAGTATTTTTGGTGTATTTAGTGTACGCTGCCATTAATATGGCTTTAGCGCACAAACCTAAGCCAGGGCAAGTCGCTGCGTCTAAACGTGTTGATAATGTGGCGGCGGTGTTTGCGGGAAGCTTGTCGGCTATTTTGGGTATTGGCGGCGGCACGCTGATTGTGCCATTTTTAGTGCATTTTCAGCTGCCCATGCGTCATGCGGTGGCAGTTGCCAGTGCTTGTGGTTTGCCAATTGCTATCACCAGTACGATCAGTTATGTGTTACTGGGCAGAACAGTTTCAGCATTACCAGAAGGTAGCTTCGGTTATGTGTATTGTCCGGCATTTTTGGGTATTGTATTGGCCAGTATTTTTACCGCCCCCATAGGCGCTAAATGGGCTAATAAAATTCCGTCTAAACAATTAAAACGATATTTTTCAATACTTTTATTTGTTATGGCAGTAAAAATGTTATGGTCTTATCAGGGTATGGTGAGCAGTCATTTTACTCGTTTATTGCATTTGTAAATGCGGCGTGCTTCAATGGGGACGGTTATAAACAACACGCAGGCCGGTTAATTCATTCTATTGATTTAACTAAGTATTATTTTGGTTGTTAGAAAGCAAAAAAATAATAATGTATAAGAAAATAATTTGCTATTTCTGCTCTATCTTCTCACTGACACCTTGTTACTTGCAAGCAGCGACCGCTTGCGAGCATTGGATAGCGAAGATTGTTTCTGCGCAAGGCATGGTTGATGTTAAATATCTGGATCAAACACAATGGAAATCGGCGCATCAGAATGATTTTTTGTGTAATGGTGATGGTGTGCGTACAGGGAAAAACAGCCGTGTGGTTTTAATGTTTACCAATCAGGCGTTGGCGACTTTAGATCAAAATGCGGCACTTATTTTTCCTGTACCAAAAACAAAAAAACACGCGTGGTATTTACGTTTGCTTGAAGGCTCTATTTTTTTTAGAAGCCGTAACAATTATGAATTGGATATAGACACGCCATTTCTTAATGCTGTTCACAAAGGCACCGAATTTATGGTGACAGTAACGTCTAATAAAACGCAAGTGGCGGTGTTTGATGGCGCGGTGGCGGCAAGCAATGCGGCGGGTAAGGTACTAATAACACAGGGTTTGGTAGGTGAGGCTGGCGCTAATCAAGCCCCGCAGCTGCATGCTTTAACCGTCAGTCCACAAGATGCTGTGCAATGGAGCTTGTATTACCCACCTATTGCCGATTATCAAACCCTGAAATTATCCGCTGTAGATGCTAATTTACGCAGCGCATTAATGGCTTATCAACACGGTGATGTCTTTGCCGCTTTAAAAGCGCTTGATAACGTGCCGGAAACTGCTCGTAACAGTGGCTATTTAAATTTTAGTGCTTCGTTGTTATTGACGGTTGGGCGTGTGGATGCCGCGCGTGTACAGCTTGAGCAAATTTTTGGCTTAGAACCTAACAACACGGATGCAATAGCGCTGCAAGCGATTATTGCGGTGACTCAAAATCATCAACAAGCGGCATTAGATTACGCGCGTAAGGCGGTTAGTTTTAAGCCTAAATCTGCTGTTGCACATCTGGCATTATCGTATGCTTATCAAGCGCAATTTAATATTGATGCGGCCTTAAAAGCCACACAGCTAGCCACAGATCTTGCGCCAGATAATGCGCTGGCATGGGCAAGATTGGCTGAGTTACAGCTGTGTGTTAGTGATAGGGTGGCGGCCTTAATAGCGGCTAAAAAGGCACAAGCGCTCAATCCCCATCTGGCCAAAATCCACATCATAAAAGGCTTTACTGAGCTTGCGGAAAATACTATTGCCAGCGCAGAACGGGCATTTACGCAAGCAATTAATCTGGATTCTTCTGATCCTATGGCCAGATTGGGTTTGGCTTTAGCAAAAATTAAGCAAGGTCAGCTGGACGCTGGCAAGTGTGATTTGGAAATCGCGGTTAATCTTGATCCTAATAATGCCATTTTACGCAGTTATTTGGGTAAAGCGTTTTACGAGCTGAAAAATAAGGAATTTGCCACCAAGGAATTTACTATTGCTAAAACAATGGATAGCAAAGATCCCACGCCGTGGTTTTACGATGCAATCCTTAAACAAGCCACCAATCGTCCGGTTGAGGCACTGCATGATATGCAAAAAGCGATTGAGCTAAATGGTAATCGCGGTGTGTATCGCTCAAAATTATTGCTGGATAAAGATAAAGCCGCGCGTCAAGTGGGTTTAGGTCGTATCTATAATAATTTAGGTTTTGATGATGTTGCTAATCGATTGGCGATGACATCATTGGCGACAGACCCAAATAATTATTCCGCACACCGCTTATTATCGGACAGTTATATGGTTAAGCCGCGACACGAAATAGCACGGAGCAGTGAATATTTACAGTCGCAGTTATTGCAGCCGCTTAATTATAATCCAATACAACCCAGTTTGGCTTACAGCGACTTAAATATTATTAAAGGCATTGGTTTGGTTGATACCTCGTTTAATGAATATAATCGATTATTTGAACGCAACGGTGTACGATTTACTTCGACGGGCATTGCGGGTTCTAATAGTCTTTTAGGCGATGAAGCGGCTTTATCGGGAATATATAATAAATTTTCATTTAGTTTAGGGCAGCTGCATTACGCTACTGACGGTTTCCAAGATAATAAAGGATTTAAACACGCTATATATAGCGCTTTTACACAATATGAAATGTCGCCTAGTGTTAATATTCAGGCAGAATATCGGCATCGTGAAACAGAACAAGGTGATTTAGCACTTAAAGGTTATGCTGAAACTAGTCTGGCATATAAGCGAAATATAAATCAAGACAGTTATCGCTATGGCATGAAATTTTCACCGACACAATATTCGGCTATGTTATTGTCGTTTATTCATACGGACAGAAAAGAAAATACTAATCATGATATTCAAAAAACCAGTAGCAACAATTTTGAAGCACAATATTTATTTGACAATACTATTTTAAATATAATGTTAGGTGGCGGGGCATACCTTAATGATAATAATAGTTATGCTGAAAAATGTATCGACAAGGTATGCCCGCATGTAGTTAGTAATATAAGTCAGTATTTTGGATATTTGTATTCAAATTATAAATTTTTTGATAATTTAAATGTAACATCAGGATTATCTTTCGATCATTATATTGATAATAAAATGAGTGCGGATTTTACACTCAATGAACTGAATCCAAAGCTTGGTTTATTTTGGACGGCTAATAAGTATGTAACCGTTAGAGCGGCGGTGTTTAAAACGGTTAAATCTGCGATTACGGATAATCAAATTCTTCAATCTACGCAAGTTGCTGGCTTTAATCAGTTTTTTGATGATATTAATGGTACAACGGCTTGGCAGTACGGCTTTGGTATTGATACGCATATCCTTAAGAACAGCTATGCAGGCATTGAAATTTTTAAACGTGATTTAAAAATTCCCACTTTTGTTGGTCGACAGGATTTCATTACGGGTAAATCTGTGGATTTTTTTATAAAGCCCACAGAAGAAATATATCGCTTGTATTTTAATTGGACACCACACGACAATTGGGTTTTAAATGCTGAGTTTCGTTTCGAAAATTATCGCAGTGACGGTAGTTTTCCAGTTTTTCCGAAATTTGTTGAAACTGCTTATATTCCACTGGAAATTAAATTTTTTCACCCCGCTGGGTTTTTTGCGACAGTAAAAGGCACTTATGTTAATCAAAAAACCCAGGCAGCCACGGTGGATTTAGAAAAAGTAGGTAGTTTTAACAGTGATTTTTATCTGGTGGATGCGGCTATTGGTTACCGATTTCCAAAGCAATATGGTTTAATCAGTCTGGAGGCTAAAAATATATTTGATAATAATTTTATATACCGAGATAGGCAATACCAATTAAATGAGCAGCATTCGCCTGATTTTTTTCCAGAACGAACGTTGTTTTCTCGTATTACGCTTAATTTTTAATTCGGAGTAAAAAATGAACAGTAAAACGATATTACCTACATTAAGTAAAGCTGCAACCGAAGAAATTCTTGGTGAGGAATTGGCTTTTGTACTTGCTTTTGGTATAAACGGAGAGATAAAGCTGGTTTTTCCACACGGTATCGAAATTAATTTAGAGGATTTCAAAAATAAAAATCCTTTAGATTTTATTGATATTTCTTTTAAACTGCCCCCTGATGAAGAGGTATTAAATATTACGCCTGATACAAGTTCTGATGCGCAAAAATTATTGAAGTATTATTATATTTGTCGTCGAGGCGGTAGTTTAGTAACGTGCTCTACGCCTTGTGTTTTTTAATATAAGCGATGGATTGTACTACAGCGCTTTCAACTTAGGACAGTTACAACCATCGTTCGTGCTGAGCTTGTCGAAGCATGAACGGCACACTTCGACAAGCTCAGTGCGAACGGTTACGCTGTAATTATTGAACTGTGAAAACGCGGCAAGTAATTTTAGTATTATTAAAGATTAAGCGCTGACGTTTTAACAGGTTTTTGAATGCCTACACAATCAATACTAAAACGCTGTACTGGTTCAGCCAGTTTTACAGCGGTTAGTTGACCACCCCACACGCAACCGGTATCAATCGCTAGGCAATTGTGTCCTTCGTAATAGCCTAGCGAGGACCAGTGTCCGAAAATAATCCGCATGTCCTGGCTTTTGCGTTGTGGCATAGCAAACCAGGGAATTAACCCATGTGCTTGGTTGCCAGGATTTACGCTACTGGAAAAATCCAGTCGCCCGTCTTTATCGCAATAGCGCATGCGGGTAAAGCAATTAACAATAAAGCGTAAACGGGATATGTTTTTTAGTTTGCTTGACCACAGATCGGGCTTATTGCCGTACATTTGTTTTAAAAATGACGCATAATTTGCGCCGCGCAAAGTTTTTTCAGCAATGTGTGCCATGTTTTTTGTCGTAGTAAAATCCCATTGCGGCGGAATACCGGCATGCAGTAAACAAAAATGCGCGTTGTAATGAAACAGTGGGCGATGTCTTAGCCAATCTAATAATTCATCCCTGTCCGGCGCATCTAATACCGGACTTAAGGTATCTTTTTTAGAGGATAATAACGGTAAGCACGATGAGGCAAGCAAGTGCATATCGTGGTTGCCTAGCACACAAATTGCCGCATCTCCCAATGATTTAACAAAGCGCAAGGTTTCCAATGATTTAGGACCGCGATTAACTAAATCGCCTGCGAACCACAGTTGATCGTTGTGTTTATTAAAGGCAATAACATCCAATAACCGTAATAAGTCATCGTAACAACCTTGAATATCGCCTATGGCATAAATAGCCATAGCATTAATGCAAGGTTCTAGGGATAGACAGCGTAAACTGCGGTATGGGGGCATCAAAGCAATCGCCCTTATCAGTACGCATGGTGTAGCTGCCTTGCATAGTGCCGACCGGCGTTTCAATCATTGCACCGCTGGTGTAGCGAAAAGACTCGCCGGGTCGTAAATAAGGTTGTTCGCCAATCACACCATCACCGCGTACTTCCTGGGTTTTACCGTTGGAGTCGGTAATTAGCCAGTGCCGGGTTATTAATTTTGCAGCTATATTACCTGCATTAGTAATGGTAATGGTGTAAGCAAACACGTAGCGGCTATCATTAGGAAATGATTGTGCCTCTATGAAATAAGGCGTTGCTTCAACTATAATTTTATTTTTTTCGTTCATTATTAGATCACACCCGTTACATGAGATTATTTTATCGTAACGTCAAGGTTAAGCGCATGCGTGTATTGTATTGCAAAAGATAAACGCTGTAGGAAATCATTTTTTAAATAACTTTTAGGATAAAGCGGTGCATATTCACATTTTAGGTATTTGCGGAACATTTATGGGCGGGTTGGCCGTTATTGCGCGGCAGTTAGGTTACGAGGTCAGCGGTTCTGACCAAAACGTCTACCCGCCAATGAGTACGCAATTAGAACAACAGGGCATTACGCTCATGGAAGGCTATAATGCAGAAAATTTAGCTAATACGCCAGATTTGGTGATTATTGGTAATGCGATGTCACGGGGTAATCCCGAAGTGGAAGCGGTGCTTAATCGCGGTCTTAAATACGTGTCTGGTCCACAGTGGCTGGCCGAACATGTGTTGTATGATAAATGGGTGCTAGGTGTGGCTGGTACGCACGGTAAGACCACTACTACCAGTATGTTGAGCTGGATATTAGAGCATCAAGGTTTTAACCCCGGCTTTTTAATTGGTGGCATTCCGTTGAATTTTGGTATTTCGGCACGCTTAGGTGAGTCGTCGTTTTTTGTGATTGAAGCCGATGAATACGATTCGGCATTTTTTGATAAACGCTCCAAATTTGTGCATTATCGGCCGCGTACCGCCATCTTAAATAATTTGGAATACGATCATGCCGATATTTTTCCGGATTTGGCGGCGATTCAAAAACAGTTTCATCATTTGGTGCGCACCGTGCCAGGCGAAGGCTTAATCATTAGCCCCGCCGCCGATGACAATATTAATGACGTGTTAGCAATGGGTTGCTGGACACCGCAAGCTAAAACCTCGATTAATGCCGATGCGGCGTGGAATGCCCAGTTAATTAAGCCAGATGGCAGCGAATTTGATGTACTATTTAATAATGAAAATCAAGGCACAGTACAGTGGTCGTTAACCGGTGACCATAACGTTTATAACGCGCTGTCAGCGATTGTGGCGGCAAAACATGTGGGGATTTTGCCAAAAGATGCGATTAATGCGTTGGCGTTGTTTCAAAACGTTAAACGCCGTATGGAAGTGATTGCTAAAATCAATAATGTTACTTTGTACGATGATTTTGCCCATCACCCTACCGCCATTGCCACTACGTTGGATGGTCTGCGTAAGCAAGTGGGTAAGCAGCGCATTATTGCCATTGTTGAGCCGCGATCTAATACCATGCGTCTTGGTGTGCATACCGAAACCTTGGCGCAGTCGTTAAGCGATGCCGATGTGGCGATTATGTATCAGCCAGACACGATGGATTGGAACTTGAGTGCGCTAAAGCAATATGCTGATAACATCACTATTTGCCATTCTATTGATGGCATTGTTGCGCGTATTAAACAAGAAGCTACGAGCGGTGGCCATTTTGTGCTAATGAGTAATGGCAGTTTTGGTGGTATTTATGCACGATTAAAACAAGAACTCGCTTAAAGTTTAAAGTCGGCTTTGTGAAAAGGCAATTAAATAAGCCTGAACTTTGACCCTAAAATCGGAAAGCAGTATGATGGCCTTGGCTGCGAATAAGCGCATCTTGTTAACCACATTAAATAGGAGATCCATATGGGATTGCTAGACTCAATCGTAGACGTAGTGAGCGCACAAGCAGGCGGCACTGCGGGAAATCAAGGTAATTTATTGACATCTGTTTTGGGTATGCTGAATAGTCCTGAAACAGGTGGTTTGAGTGGTTTGGTGCAAAAAATGGTAGCCGGTGGGCTGCAAGAACACGTTGCTTCTTGGGTTGGCACAGGGGCAAATTTACCGGTATCAGGCGATCAATTGCAAGCGATTTTAGGCTCTTCGTTTGTGCAAGATATTGCCACAAAATTGGGTATTAATGTGGCTGATGTATCGGGTGGACTGGCGAGTCTTTTGCCAACAATTATTGATAAGCTGAGCCCTGATGGTAAATTACCTGAAAATACCGATGGTTTGCTAGAACAAGGTTTAGCAGGTTTAATCGGTATGCTGGGTAATAAAACAGCATAATTTGCCGCTTAAAGAATCAACAAGGCTTGCGTGTGCTTAGGTGCCGCAGGCCTTTTTTGTGTTCATTGCCTTGATGCTTTGTATCTTGACGGGGGACTATTTCAAGTCTTTATTTCAATATGAAGGGTGAAAACCTCCGACTTTAGTCGGACAGATTTCATCACTAAAAGTTAGTTTATATTACAATTTTGATTTTTAGTTGGTGTGAAAAATGGATTATAGATACGGTAGTCATACGGTGTTTAAAATTGAATATCACTTTGTATGGGTTACGAAATATCGATACAAAGTACTTTATGGGGACGTTGCGTTGCGAGTTAGGGAGTTGATCAAACAGACTTGCGAGGCTTTTGAGATAAGGATTGTCAAAGGTGTTGTGAGTAAAGATCATGTTCATATTTTGGTTTCCGCTCCTCCAGCACTTGCGCCGAGTGAAATTATGAGGCGCATAAAGGGGAAAACAGCAAGTAGGCTGTTTGAGGAATTTCCGGTTTTGAAGAAACGCTACTGGGGGCAACATTTTTGGGCACGAGGCTATTTTTGTGCAACGGTAGGTGATATGACAGAAGACATGATAAAACAATATCTTGACCATCATTTTGAGCCGGGAGCAACAAAAGATTTCGAAGTTGAACCTTAGACACGTCGTTTAGTCGACGTGTATCCCGACTTTCAGTCGATACCTTAAACCCACCGGCCTAGCCGGTGGTTGTTTAGT
>NZ_FUKI01000075.1 GCF_900163755.1 Crenothrix polyspora
GCTTCAATTTATTGATTTAAAACAATGTTGCCAATCGCTATAATTTTTTGTCATGTACAGAGCCGATGAATATGCAATATACGACCGGTTGGAAGCCTGGGGATATTCACACAAAAGTGTTTGTCATGGCAGTGGCGAATATGCCCGTGATGAAGACGGCGATGGGTTCCACGAGGTACATGTGAATACCATGGAGGGCTTTTGGTCACTCCTACGTTCCTGGTTAAGACCGCACCGTGGTATTTCGCAGTGTTACTTGCCAATCTATTTAGGGTTTTTCGAGTTCGTCCATAATGTAAAAAAACGTGGCAAGGCGTTGCTAAACTCGTTGTTGGAACTGATAGTCAGTTAGCTCCCTGGAATCCAATATGAGCCAAATAATTTATGGGTTACTACTTATTGACAGCACTTGCTCGACAAACCATAGTTTTGATTATCGACGGCAGCACAACGGGGTGCGGATGCGTGACCTTAATGGTTAGCGTACTCTATAAAGGGCGGGTTATTCCGGTGTTATGGATAACTCGCAAAGGCAAAAAAGGGCATTTTCCCGAAGCCATGCATATTGACTTGATTCGTGCGGTGCGGGCATTGATACCGGTAGGCGCTGATGTTATCTGTCTTGGGGACGGAGAATTTGACGGTGCAGAATGGGTAAACACGATTGATAGTTTTGGCTGGAAATATGTGTGCCGTACCAGTAAGGGTAGCGCCTTATATGAAGAAGGTGAGTGTTTCCAGCTCCTTGAGGTTTGTCCGCTGCGTGGTGGTGAGCCTGTTTTTATCGAGGGTCTTGAGTTTACGGATAACCGTAACGCTATTGTTAATGCGGTTGCATGGTGGGGGCGTTCGTATAAAAATCCCATATATGGGTAACCAATCTTGAGACAGCAGAAGAGGCATATTATTGGTATCGCAAGCGTTTTACTCACATTGAGCGGCTACCCTCCCGTTAAATTTTGATTTAGACTTAAGTGCCGACTTGTCATTTAATTAGGCACAGAAAAATAACTCAAAACACGGGGGCAAGCATGAACTACTCCATAGAGCGCTTAGACCACTTAGGCATTGTTGCCGGTGTCATCAAAGATTTAAAAATTGCCGAGTTGATTGACGGGCGGTTAGGGACTTATGAGGGAGAGACCTTATCGGCTGGTGAAACGGTTGCAGGCATGATTATCAATGGCTTAGGATTTTCCAACAAACCGA
>NZ_FUKI01000177.1 GCF_900163755.1 Crenothrix polyspora
GGGTGTGATTAAAAGTGCGGGGATTCTGTAGAATACCGTTATTTGTTTTGACAAAACCTATGAATACAAACGAAGATCAGATTTTTATCCAGCGTCTTAACCAGCATCCGAAACTACGTGAGCGAACAGAAGCCTTACTCAATGTCATCGAAAACGTAGCTGGAGACAGCACAAAAGCTGATGATGCCGAACGTTTCGTCATTGAAGAGTTACGTAAAATGGGTAACGATGCCCTGCATTGTTGGGCTGATAAAGCGGCTCTAAAATCAACAGAGGAACTACGTAAACAACACCCTGAGCTTCATGGCAACGGTAAAAAAAAGTCTTCTGGCACACGACCTTCGGAGTAATCTCAGTTATAGAGTCCTTGTTTCGTTGCCCTGGCCAGCAGATTAGGCCATTCCTCATGTCGGCCGATATTACTGCACGTTGCTGCTCAATGCCGTTACAACGCGTTATGACAGACTTTGGTGCCGACCATGCGTTTGGCCAAGTTGATAAAAAATTACTTGAGCATTATGGAATAGAAATGCCAGTCAGTACCATCCGTAAGATTACTGAATATCATGGCCAACAAATGCAGCAGCAACGGGAAATAGCGACATTGCCATCAACAACGCTTGGTTGCCTACAACAGATTGCTGAGATAGACGGCTGTATGTTACCCATTGTCACGATCAGTCTTGATGGAGACGACAAGCGGAAAGGGAAAAAGCTGCATTGGCAAGAGGCGCGATTAGCCTTAGTTCACGAGGAAGGCAGCGTAACACCTAAGTTCGATGCCACCTTTGGCGGCAGTGTGAATGATGCAGGTCAATCGCTGCTGAATTGTGCGGTAGCCGCAGGTTTTGGGACACAAACCCATGTGCATGGCGTAGGAGACGGTGCGTTTTGGATAGCGGATCAAACTCACGCCAAATTTGGCAGTCAGGCGAGCTATCTTGTGGATTTTTTCCATGTCTGCGACTACTTGGCTGCCGCCTCAAAAACGTGTGCGCCGGAAGCTTCCCAAGTCTGGATGGAAACCCAGAAGAGGCTTTTAAAAAACAATGGATATGCGGTTGTCATTGAGAGTTTGATCGTTCACCTGGAAGCCGAAGATATTGAAAATGATAAAGCTCCTGTGCGTGCTTGCCATCGTTACTTAAGCAATCGTACTAG
>NZ_FUKI01000076.1 GCF_900163755.1 Crenothrix polyspora
TAGCTGCTCTGCAATCAGCAACCGTTGCCCCGCTAATACCGTAAGCGCGTAGCAAAACCATCTAAAATTTTTTTATCGGCCCTGATATCCTCCAGAGTTTTTCCGAGGATAACCGATGACACTCCAAAAACACCACATCAAGCACAGTAAAAACTGGCAAGCCAGCGGATTGACGCAGGCGGCTTATTGCCAAAAACACAGCCTGCAGCCAAAATCTTTTTCACGCTGGTTCCGGACCTACCAGACCAACGACCCATCAGGGCAACCGGCCCTAATACCTGTCACCATCAAACCCGATGCAGGCCTCCTGCCAGCAGAGGCTTTGCGGCTGCACCTGGCCAACGGCCAGACATTGGAACTGCCCGGCACCGTGTCCCCCTCATGGCTGGCCGAGCTCCTGCAATGCCTGGCCTGATACCCTTTCCCACCGCTATCTGGCTGGCTGTCCAGCCTGTGGACATGCGCCGTGGCATCGATGGCCTATCTATGGTTGTCCAACAGGCATTAGGGCATAGCCCGTGTGCCGGCGATGCTTTCATCTTCCGCAACCGCCCAGGTAACCGCATCAAAGTGCTGGTCTGGGACGGCACAGGGGTATGGCTGTGCCAGCGTCGGTTGCACCAAGGCAGTTTCATCTGGCCCAAAGTGACAGACCCATGCTTTTCATTGACCCCCGGGCAATGGCATTGGTTGATAAGGGGGGTTGACTGGCAGCGTTTGTCAGCTGTCCCCAATGCCCAGTGGCAGGTTTAAAACCACCGGATTTCAAGGAAAATTAATTCCCTTGAAAACCTTTATATATAAGGCCTGCAGCGTTTTTTGTGGTATAATTTACACCATGAAATTACGACCTGAAACCGAATCGGCAAGCCTCGAAACGGCCTCCAAAAAACAACTGGAGGGCCTCATCCAGGCGTTGCTCGAACAGGCGAAAAATGACGCGGCCACGATTGAAAAGTATGCCGCCGAGATCAAAAACAAGGACGCCAAAATCGAGGCGTTGTCTTATGAACTGGCCTATCTGCGCCGCATCCGCTTTGGTGCCAAGAGCGAGGCCTTTGACCACCAGCAACAGGACCTGTTCACCGACACCCTCAATGAAGACGAAGCGGCGGTTGAGGCCGAGCTTGAACAGCTGGCCGACAAGTCAGCCCCAAAGGCCAAGCCGAAGCGCCCCCGTGCAGGCCGCCAACCTTTCCCGGCCCATTTGCCGCGCATCGATATCCGCCATGACCTCGACGCTTGCCAATGCGGGCGTTGCGGCCGTGCTTTGGTCAAAATCCGTGAGGACGTCACCGAAAAGCTGAATGTGGTGCCCGCCGTGTTCACGGTGGAGCGCCATATCCGCCCGCAATACGCCTGCACAGAGTGTGAAACCGTCACGGCGGCCCCCATTCCGGCAGCGGTGATTGATGGCGGCATGGCGACCGTGGGCTTGCTGGTCTGGGTCATCATCAACAAATTTGCCGACCACCTGCCTTTGTACCGCATTGAGCAAATCGCCGCCCGCCAACAGGTGGTGTTGTCGCGTGCGACGATGGCAAACTGGGTGGGGAAAGTGGGGGTGGCGTTGCAACCCTTGGTCGACCGGCTGGCTTGGCATCTGCTGCAGGGCAACACCCTGCATGCCGATGAGACGCCGGTGGCGCAACTCGACCCTGGGAGGGGCAGCACCAAGAAGGCCTATTTGTGGGCTTACCGCAGCAATGACCTGGAACCTGGGCCACGCATCATTGTCTTTGACTTTTGCGCAGGCCGGGGCGGTGTCAATTGCCGCGATTTCCTGGGGGCGTGGCGTGGCCACCTGATGGTTGACGACTACAGCGGCTACAAGGCCTCGTTCAATGCCAAGCGCATGGCGGTGCCCTGTACGGAGCTTGGCTGCTGGGCGCATGGCCGGCGTAAGTTTTTTGACCTGTACACGGCCACTGAAAGCCCGATGGCAAAAGAGGCACTGGAACGTATTGGCCAGTTGTATGCCGTTGAGGAAGAAGCCAGGGATTTTAGCATCGAAGCCCGCAGGGCGTTGCGGGCGGAA
>NZ_FUKI01000077.1 GCF_900163755.1 Crenothrix polyspora
AATAGTTACAGCGTAACCGTTCGCACTGAGCTTGTCGAAGTGTGCCGTTCATGCTTCGACAAGCTCAGCACGAACGGTGGCTGTAACTGTCCTAAGTTGAAAACGCTGTAAAATCTCGCCGCTGCGATATGTGCTCACCTCCCCCTTTGAAAAAAGGGGACTGAATAATTACCCACTGCGTACAAAAGACACGGCTTATATTGATGCCATTTCGTAATTCATCAGCAATCGATTATACCTCATGACGAGGTGTAATTTAGCTACATAGGTAATAAATAAATGAATATAAAAAATACAGCCGTTAATAAAAATTCATTTCTGATATTTAGTTTGGTTTTTTTATTTTTTATTATGGAAAGGCCCAGTATTATTAATGGATTAATACGAATTTATGGAATGAATTTTGGATTTATTTTAAAAATAACTTATATTTTTGCAATATTATTAATATCCAGCATAGGTTTTTTTGCTATTTATTATGCCGCAAATATAAAATCAAAATATAAATGGATTTTTTTTATATTAATACTGTTTCCAACATTAATTACTGATGTTTTTGGAATGATTTTTACACAGCCAATGTTTTATGGCGATTATTTAGGAATAAAATTAGCTATTGCCAATATTAATGATGCTTTGAGTGAATATGGAAAGTTACTTTTATATCCATTAATACGTGGTATTTTTCTATTTTTAGCATTTCGGCTATCAACTACATTTATCAATAATTCTGGAATTAAGTCAATCGTACTTATTGCCTGTTATATGATAATATTTACTAGCATATGTGTCTTTAAAAAAGGCGGTTATACAGGTAAAATACCCAGTTTATTTTCAGTATACAGTTTTGAGATAGCCTCACTTTTTGATAAGAAAAAATATGATTACAATTATAAAGGTGCTTTGTTTAACCCCAATGGAAATAAAAAAGACAACATCGTTTTAATAGTTGATGAAAGTATAAGAAGTGACTTTATTAATGGTAAAGAACCGAGTGCAGGGCTTAATGTAAAAACCAATAAAAACTGGAATGTATATGATTTTGGTATTGCTACATCAGGCAGTAATTGCAGTGCAACTTCAAATATAATATTAAGAAAAGGCCCTAAACCTGATAATTTAGACGTAACGATTTATCAAAATCCGTTAATTTGGGATTATGCTAAAAAATCTGGCTATAAAACCACCTTAATAGATGCGCAAAATAATGGTAAAAATCATGATTATTTTGACACTGAAGAACGAGAAATGATTGATAACAATGTTAATACAACTGAATATAAATCTGATACAGATATTGCTATAGCGCTTAAAGGATTACTAAAAAATACAGGGAATTTTATAATGGTAATTAAACGCGGGGCTCATTTTCCTTATGCTAAGTCCTATCCAGATAGTTTTAAACCAGAATTTAAGTGGGATTATATAAATAAAAACCCAACCAGGATTGAATACGCAAGGGCTATTAGTTATCAAACGGGAGGTTTTTTTGAAGAATTGCTTAAAGAGTCAGTAACACCATCTACCTTAATGATATATACTTCTGATCATGGTCAAAATTTAAAAGATGCGCCTGGGGGCACACATTGCACAGCTACCGGTGAACCGTACCCAGGTGAGGGCATAGTGCCACTGCTGCTAATTGCTAATGAAACTAGCGATTTAATTTCATCATCTAGCAAAAAAAACTATAATAACACCTCGCACTTTAATATATTTTCAACGTTATTGTATTATTTTGGGTATGAAAATAATGACTATTTAAAACATTATGAGCCCGCGCTAATTGAACCTATCAATAAATATGGTTATTTTAGCTATGGCAGTCCTTTTGGATATTTTAATTCAAAACCATTGTTTAAAAAAGTTGATTAAATTTATCTCCATAGTTCTCTTAGCTAAACGAGATTATCCGGTGTATTAATTTCACCGGATAATGCTTTGGCTTCGTATATTATTAATTTTTCATCACCCCAGAAACCAAGGCAATATGCGCTAACTCGGCCACCGAAGATACTTTTAATTTACTGCGGATTTGCGTACCGTAATTGGCTATGGTCTTATAACCCAAACACAATTCCTCGGCAATTTTGTGCGCGGTATAAACCTTGGCCAATAACAAAAATACATCAAATTCTCTGCTTGATAATGATTCAATAATAGCTTTGTAATCGGTTTCGGCGACGTGATTAACACTGTTTGCTAAAAAGCTCGATTCAATATAATGTTTACCTTCAGCCACTGTGTGTATGGCAGTTATTAACATAGCGGGGGCCGTGTTTTTACAAATATTTCAGTACCGTACACTTTTTAAACCAAGCCAAAGCTAGCTAATATCATGGCGTTACCTTT
>NZ_FUKI01000003.1 GCF_900163755.1 Crenothrix polyspora
TGGCAAGGTTCGCGTGGTGGATATGCAGCGTTATGTTTATCTGGACGCTTTTGCCGATGCTGGTGAAACCCAGGCTATGTTGCTTTACAAGGAAGTGGCTGCCGATTACCTGCTTATTGATGACAAACGCGGCCGCAAGGTTGCAAAAATTAACCAGATTAAAACAGTGGGTTCTTTAGGTGTTTTGCTTCAAGCCAAACGAATCGGATTGATCACTCGAATTGCACCTTTGATCGAACAAATTGCGGCAAGCCCAGTCTTTATGAGCGAGAGTTTGATACAAACCGTCCTCACATTGGCAAGTGAGACTACCCAGCGAGGCTAATTGTTATGAATGTTGCAATACGTACCCATGAACCCTGCTTGATTGAAGGAATACACCAGGCATCAAAAGCGATTGCATTGAATATGCTGAGTAAGGGTATTGATATTGCAACTATTTCCGAAGTTACGGGATTAGCGAAAAGTGTGGAAGAAATGTTTTTTAACAGATAAAGAAAAATGAAAACGGATAGTCTTTTTTATAAGCTCTTTCAGCAAGCTCCGCAGTTGGTGCTAGAGTTGGCCGGAATAGACCAAGCAGGTGCTGAGAACTATCAATTCCGTTCTGAAGAAATTAAACAAACTGCATTTCGGTTGGATGGCGTATTAACACCGCCTTTAGAAAAGCCGGACTTGCCACTGGTCTTCGTAGAGGTGCAATTCCAAGTCGATCATGGGTTTTACAGCCGTTTTTTCTGTGAAATATTTTTCTACTTGCACCAAAACCGGCCAATACATCCGTGGCACGCCGTAGTGATTTATCCATCACGGAAAGTGGAAACCAGTGGCGAGAGGCATTATTCGGTGTTACTGGAAAGCGCGCAAGTGCAGCGAATCTATTTGGATGAGTTGGCTAGAAAACCGAGCCAGCAAGTACGGGTACGTTTGGTGCAGTTAATCACTGAAGATATTAAACAAGCGCCGAAAATCGCGCAAGCGCTGATTAAAGCGATTGAAAATAACGAATTGGCAGTGGACAATAAAGCGCAAATACTGGAAATAATAGAAACCATATTGGTGTACAAGTTTCCCAAACTCAGTCGTGAGGAGATACAGAAAATGCTTGGATATAACGATATCAGTTTAAAAGAAACCCGCTTCTATCAAGATGTTTATGCTGAAGGACAGCAAGAAGGACGACAAGAAGGAAGGCAAGAAGGTGAAGCGAAATTGATTTTGCGTTTATTAGTGCGCCTTTTTGGGGAATTGGGGGCAGATACCCAAAACCGAATAACCCGCTTAAACGTAGGGCAGTTGGAAGCGTTAGGCGAAGCTTTGTTGGATTTTTCGTCCAAGGAAGATGTAGAAAGATGGTTAGAAAAGTGATGATATAGGTACGGTAAAATTAGTCATACGGTGGGCAAAAAAACCTCCACCCTACTCGGCTGGGCTGGAATAAGGGATGTACCAAGCATCAAAAGCGATTGCATTGAATATGCTGGGTAAGGGGATTGATATTAAAACCATAGCCGAAGTTACGGGATTAACAGAAAGTGTTGTCAAAACAGAAAGATGAATTGCCAAACGGATTTTTAATTGAGGTTGCCCCCAATACTGTTGCTTTGTACGGAAGGCGAACATGCACGACCAAAACTTTAAAAATTTGATTCTGGATTATCCGCGCGAAGCCTTGGCTTTTTTCGCGCAGGAAGAAACGGGGGAAGATTTAAATCATGCGCGAATTATTCCGATACGTCAGGAGCAATTAAAGGATCGTTTAGGAGATCGTTTTCGTGAACTGGATGTGCCATTATTAGTAGAATGGCCGAATGGGGATCGTGAAGCTATTGTGTTTGTCCTTGAAGAAGAAACGCAAAGCAATCGGTTTTCAATCCATCGTCTTGCGCATTATTGTCTGGATTTGGCGGAATTGATGGAAACTGACCGTGTTATTCCGGTGGTCATCTTTTTAAATGCAGGGACAAGACGAGACAGTTTGCGATTGGGTGGTGATCGACATAGCTATTTGGAGTTCCACTATTTAGCTTGTGATTTAAAGCGTTTGTCAGCCAGTGATTACAAGGACAGCAGTAATATCATTGCCCGGTTGAATTTGCCGAATATGAACTACCCAAAACAAGAGCGATTGCAAATCTATTTGGCTGCACAATTGGGATTGCTGCAAATGGAACCGAATCTGAACAAGCAACGTAAGTATGTTGACTTTATCGATTATTACGCTGATCTTAGTGAGCAGGAAATGATCGAATACCAAACACGTTATCTGAACGATAAGGGGGAAATTATGGGCTTTGCACAACACTTTATACAAGAAGGTCGTCAAGAAGGAATGTATTCTTTAGTGACACGCTTATTGAGGAAAAAATTTGGTATCCAGCCCAAACTTGACCTATTGCTGGCGCAATTACAAACATTACCCGTTGAGAAACTGGAAGAGTTGACTGAAGTCATTTTTGACTGGATTGAAGTGAGTGATTTAACTGAATGGTTAAAACAGCACAAGTGAAGCCCAATCGATCGGAATGTTTGATTGCGCCAAGAATGTCGTTACGTTCTGTTGTGGGCAAAACAGCCTGCCCACCTTATTGGGTTGAAGCCATTTTTGACTGGAATGATTTAGGTGTGTGGTTGAGCCAACAACGAGCAGGTTAAAAGAGTAATTATCATGCGTATCAGTGATATAGAGCTACAGCTTATCCGTGACATTCTGTACAAAGCCGATACACAGGGACGTATTTATTTGTTTGGATCACGGGTGGATGATCGTCGTAAAGGCGGGGATATAGACCTTTTCTTTGAACCTGCCCAGACGCTTGGTTTAAAAGCACAGCTGGCACTACAATGTCAGCTTATTAATGCGTGTGATACGAAAGTTGACCTTTTAATTAAAAACCCAGGGCAGAATAATGCCGATATTTTTGATATTGCTCGACAAGGCATACGTTTATGAGCAAAGAACTGACAATACTTCTTCGCAATTACGCTGCTTGCGCTCAACGTATCGCGAAACTGGCTTATTCGCTAAATAAAAACCTAGCGCTGTTTCCCCTTACAGTTGAATCAGCTAAACATTTGACAGACGAACAAGAGGAATCCATTGATGCGCTTATTCTTCGGTATTCACAAAGTGTAGCTATGATGCAAGATCATCTGTTTCGGGGGATTGCTTATGTTGAGCAGGAGGATGTGAGTGATAAATCTAACCGTGACAAAACGTTGTTGATGGAGAAACTAGGGGCAATCCGGTCGGCAGATGAATTTGGTACCGCCGCCATATTACGTAACAAGTTTTCTCATCACTATCCTGAAGAAGCCGATGTACGCATTGAGCGACTCAATCTGGTGATACAGGAAGCAGAATTCGTGATGGATGCTTTTCAAGATATTACTAGCTTCTTAAAACGCAGGGCTTATTTTGATTAAGCAAGAAGTCCGCATTTGTCCGGTGGCGATAATAGCTGATGCGAGTGATTTTAACCGAGTGGCTAAAACAGTAAAGTGAAACTCAATCGAGACTGATTTCTTTGATTACGCCACCCATGTTGTCATTCGCACCGATGAGCCTGATTGATTGAAGGAATACACCAGGCATCAAAAGTGATTGCCTTGAATATGCTGAGTAAGGGGATTGATATTGAAACTATTTCCGAGATTACTGGATTAACAGAAGGTATTGTCGAAGCACTGTTTTCACAAGAAAAAAATAATGGTAGATTGAAGTTATGGCGCAGTTACCAATGTCATTGGTTGAAAAATAAGAATATATGACAGAAATCAATTCTAATTAGATTAAGCTGAGTGCTTTAATCGAGTGGCGAAGGCAGGGCAAATGGCATTCAATCAAGCCTGATCCCTTTGATTTGTGGAGATGTTATGTATCAAGATAAACTTAAACTCTTTGAGAATGTAGAGAATTTGGCAGGTAAGTCGTGGGAGCACGCAGTTGCTATTGACGTTTTAAATAACACAAATATAAAAGATTGTTCTATTCATTGCTTTCATTATCAACAGATGTTGGAGTTATTTTTTAAGCATTTGCTGGAAACAAGAAGTGAATTTGGTTCGTATGGAAAAACGCATAAACTACAAAAATTATTAGAAGAAGTTATTGCTAATACGCCATTCAAAACAAATAAGAGTAAATATCTTATGGCATTGCAAGTTATCACGGTTTGTGCGGAAGAATATCGATATAACTTTTTAATTGATTGTGCTGGATATAAGCAGAGTGTCGAAATTTGCGATGTTCTTTTAGATGAATTACTTGAGTTTGAGGGCATTGGGCAAAATACTCTGGGTACGCCCTAAGAATTTTGACTTTAGCTACAGGTATATCCCAATATTAAAAGCCATTACATTGAATATGTTGAGTAAGGGGATTGATATTAAAACCATAGCCGAAGTTACGGGATTAACAGAAAGTGTTGTCGAAACATTTTTAACAAGCAAAGAAAGATGAATTGCCAAACGATTTTTCAACTGAGGCTGCCCCCAATGCTGTTGCTTTGTACGGAACGCGAACATGCACGACCAAAACTTTAAAAACTTAATTTTGGATTATCCGCGCGAAGCCTTGGCTTTTTTCGCGCAGGAGGAAACGGGGGAAGATTTAAATCATGCGCGAATTATTCCGATACGTCAGGAGCAATTAAAGGATCGTTTAGGAGATCGTTTTCGTGAACTGGATGTGCCATTATTAGTAGAATGGCCGAATGGGGATCGTGAAGCTATTGTGTTTGTCCTTGAAGAAGAAACCCAAAGCAATCGGTTTTCAATCCATCGTCTTGCGCATTATTGTCTGGATTTGGCGGAATTGATGGAAACTGACCGTGTTATTCCGGTGGTCATCTTTTTAAATGCAGGGACAAGACGAGACAGTTTGCGATTGGGTGGTGATCGACATAGCTATTTGGAGTTCCACTATTTAGCTTGTGATTTAAAGCGTTTGGCAGCCAGTGATTACAAGGACAGCAGTAATATCATTGCCCGGTTGAATTTGCCGAATATGAACTACCCAAAACAAGAGCGATTGCAAATCTATTTGGCTGCACAATTGGGATTGCTGCAAATGGAGCCGAATCCAAACAAGCAGCGTAAGTATGTTGACTTTATCGATTATTACGCTGATCTTAGTGAGCAGGAAATGATCGAATACCAAACGTACTATCTAAACGATGAGGGGGAAATTATGGGCTTTGCACAACATTTCAGACAGGAAGGAAGGCAAGAAGGTCATCAAGAAGGTTTACAGGAAGGTTTACAAAAAGGCCGAAAAGAAGAATGCATTTCCTGGGCAGCCAGCTTGCTGAGGCGAAAATTTGGCATCCAACCCGTACTTGACCCTTTGCTGATGCAACTACAAACATTACCTGTGGAAAAACTAGAGAGTCTGACAGAAGTTATTTTTGACTGGATTGATGTGAGTGATTTAACTGAGTGGCTAAAACAGCACGGATGAAACTCAATTGGGGCTGACTTCTTTGATTGCGCCACCCATGTTGCCAAGAATGTCGTTACGTTACGTTATGTTGTGGGCAAAAAAGCCTGCCCACCCTACAAGGCTGTCACCCTCTGATTTCAAAATAAAAAAGAGTTTATATTTTGTGGGATTTTAAAAAAATGAATACGATTCTAAGGCTGATTGGTAGAGAAAAAGAGTTGTTTGCACATGATATAAATGAACATGAGCAGCAATTATCTAGCGTCGTCTCATTATCAAGTTTTTTAGTTATTGGTGGTGCAGGTTCAATTGGTCAGGCTGTTACTAAAGAAATTTTTAAACGCAATCCAAAAAAACTTCATGTTGTCGACATTAGTGAAAATAATATGGTCGAACTAGTACGAGATATACGAAGCTCATTTGGATACATTG
>NZ_FUKI01000084.1 GCF_900163755.1 Crenothrix polyspora
TCACTAAATTATCAAACTGTTAAAAAATAGCAATAGCTTTGGAAAAAGTGTACGGTAGTGAAGAAAAATTTAATTTCAATGCACGCTAATCGATTGATTTACGTTTAATTCTGATACGCTCTGAATTGCTGGCTTCGGTCAGGGCTTTGCGTAGTTTAGCTTTTTTTGCACGACGCTGCGCTATAAATTGGGCACGATTTGGCTGGGCGTTTTTTCATTAGAAATTTACAATGCAGAATGGAATGGATGGAAAACTGGCTATTGTCCATCTTGTTGCCGGAAAAATTTAATTTCAATGCACACTAATCGATTGATTTACGTTTAATTCTGATACGCTCTGAATTGCTGAATTTGGGCGCATTTTAGATATCGGTGGTTCAAAAGGCAGTAAATCTCTGGCGATTTTGAAACAATACCCACACCTTACGGCACAGGTGTTCGACCGGGATCAGATCATTAAAACAGCAGCAACGTTTTGGGTGGGCAAAGAATCGGCCAAGCTACTTGCCCGAATAAGTTACCAGGCTGGAAACGTGCTTGAAGCCATTCCGGCCGCCAAAAACGACAAGGACATCTATTTATTAAGTGCCGTACTGCATAGCTTGGCTGACCAGGATTGTATCAAGATACTGCGTAATCTGGCCATTGCCATTGCCGATACCGGTGCCCGCATTGCCATTATGGAGTTAGTTGTGCCGGAATTTAAAGCCGATATATCCAGCGCCGCCTGCGATATGCAGATGTTTATGGCCACACGAGGTAAAGAAAGGACGATTACAGAATGGCAAAACCTGTTCGACCAAGCGGAGTTGATGTTTGAAGAGTTGATACAGCTCCGATCCATCGGAAAGATATTGGTACTCAAGCAAAGATAGTTCAGCGTTGTTTGACTAGAATATTAACTAACCCGTTATCGCCTGCCGTCATCTTGCCAAAAAAATCCACCAAGGTTTGGCCATGCTCATCAGAAAAAGTGTCTTTTTCCAATGTAATCTGCTGCATACGATCCAGCCGAAAATTGCGGAAATCCCCCCTTAATTCGCACCAGCCAACCAGCGTCCAGACGTATCTACTTTAAATTCCAGGGTAAGCCCAATATCAAATCGGCACTGGCTGCGTTTTTTGG
>NZ_FUKI01000094.1 GCF_900163755.1 Crenothrix polyspora
ACGTGAAACTTGTTTATGGGGGCTGTTATTCGACATTTAAAGAGTGACTGAGTACTAGTTTTCTAGTTTTTGTTTCTGTAATATTTGCGAGGGTATCTCCACGCTCAATAGTAAAAGAAGTTCCATCAATCGTAATGCGATATTCTTTAAACGTGTTTACGGATGGATTTGTATTATTAGAATCTGGACTGAGACCAAAGCTACCTGAGCCATGCAGATAAAGACCAGCCCAATAATTTGATTCTCCGGCCGAAATATAATCCCCTGTTTTTGTATCGACAAGATCGATATGGGTATCTCTGCCCGAACCTAATCCAGCAAACCTTGCTTCGATTACAATCTTGTTGCCGGAAAAAGTTACCTTATTCTCAGTGTTGGCGGTTCTCCAAGCACCAAAAGTTACTGTGCCACCTGATACAGTTATAATCCCTGGTGTTTGGCTTGGTAGATTAAATTGTCCAGGAGACCAAGAGGTACTTTGAAGCTCTGTTCCGTTAAATTCGTCTGAAAATTGAGCATTACTGGTATAAAGCGCCTGCACATCCATATCGGTTAGGGCGCGATTATAAAGGCGGACATCATCTAATGCTCCTTTGAAAGGCGACTCCCAAGAAAATCCTTCTTTTGAGAAGCCAATGCGCAAGTCATCATTATTGTTATTGAATGAGCTATAACTATCAGGCTGTTCAATGTTTAATTTACCATTGATGTAAATAGACATAACGTGTTTTTTTCGATCAATCACGCCAACATAATGCAGCCATTTTCCTTTTTCAATCACTTTTGTACTATATACCTGATGTGCACAACTACCATCACCTGCTGGAGTTTGATGAAAAACAAAATTATTATGCACATAAAATGCGTATTCTCTATTGTTTAAGCAAACAGGAATACCTACACCACCTTTATGAATGATTGTTGAAACAGGATTAATAAAATCATCCACGCGAATCCAAAAGGATGCGGTTAATTGGTCGACTGGATTCAAGGATTTAGAGCTAGGAACGTTGATGTAACTTTTTCCGTCAAATTGTAATGCTGTATTGCTAACACCTGCGACACAGCTTAGGTTGCCGTTAATTGTTCCGTTGTTTTGATTGCCACTTGTATCTTTTACCGTACTGTTATTTACAGCGCAATCATCAAAATTCCAATTGGCCATTAACCCCGTGGTTAAGTCGGCATTAGCTGTGTTGCTAACGGTACAGGCAATCAGTATTGCCAGTAAGCCAACAATAAAACGCCATCGCTCAGGTGCTTGGTGCTTGGTGCTTGGTGCTTGGTGCTTGGTGCTTGGTGCTTGGTGCTTGGATTAGAAACCATTGTCATGGTAAGTTCCTTGTTTAAGGGCTTTTTTATTTTGGCAACAAACCTGACACAGTACGGCTTAAATTGGCGTGATTTATTGCGTTCGGGCGGGTCAAAAACTGTAAAGTTTTTTCGCTGAGCGATTGTAACGTAACTGTTATTTAATTCATACAGCTAAACTCAGTTTTTTAGATTTTATTTGCGCTGTGGGGGTGTTTGGCTGTATTTTTCATGACCGCCAAAAATCAAGCGACTTGAGTGCGTGAATGCAATTGTTGTTGATCAGCCAATTTTTTATGAATATTGCCTGGGCTTAGCTCTAAACCGTTATGCCAGCACAGTGCACCCAATTCTAAAAAAAATTGCTTAAAATACGGCTCATCGTTTAAAGGCATAACCAGTTCTGTTTGTCGGTCAATTAAGGGTTGTAAGTCATAATCACCGTAGGAATCATCAGAAAAATGTAAACGCAAAACTCTGTGTTGTACATGTTGCGCTTGGGTGATTTTAATCATTATCAGCTCCTGAAATACGTTGTAGTGGTTTCAATTCAATAGCACATTGCCAATCAGCTAATAACTCTTGTTGGTGTTCTTGCGCCCATTCGCGTACCAGTTTAATTGCCTTGCGCGGTAATGTTCCCGCTAAAAGCTCACCACTTTCAATAGCCATTAATGCTTGATGACCTTGATATTCGACATGGAAATGTGGCGGATTATGGTCATCATGATACATGCGAATATAAATGCCAAAAAAATACGAAATGACGGGCATTTTATTTCCTGTTTTTTGTCTTCGTAAAAATGCTATTTGTATTTTGTCAGGGCAGTAAATGTATCACCATATTCACTCATGAATTCCCGCCCAATTTTCAGTTGCTCTTCAAAACTTGGATCATCCATCGAAACTTCAGGAATTTCAATCATTCGACCTCTTGCATCCGCTTCAAATTCTGTAGCTTGCATGGATTGGCTCCTCAGTTCACAATTTTGGACTTTGCTGTGTTGATTGTAGCGTAGGCGATTTTAAATTTATACGGCCAAGCTCAGTTTTTGGAGTTTATTTGTGCAGCGGATTAAGGATGTAAACGTAATTCCTTTTGAATGGTTTCTCTCACGATATCAGCCAGCGTTATGCCTTGGGCAAACTGTCGTAACGCTTCGTTCATCAAAGTTTGATAATTTCCACCGCTCATTTCAGCACGCGCTTTAAAAATAGATAACGTGTCATTATCAACACGCATGGTAATCCGAGACTTGCTACCTTGTTCGGTCTGCAATTGCGCCAATGCTGGAATTTGAAAAACAGGCTTAGCATCAGTAAAATCCATTTCAGCATACTTGTCAAAAAGTGGATCAGAATTGTTGCTCATAACGTCTCCTTTGGGGTTGATTAGCTTTCCAGGCAGAAATTAAACGCACTGACTCTCCACGTAGCGTCCAAACGACAATCAGAATACGATTTTTTGCGCCCATGCCAAGCGTTATAAATCGATGCTCATCCGCATCATTGTCTTCTCGTGTTAGTGCGTAAGGGTCTAGCAAAACAGCTTTGGCTTCATTAAATGTCACACCTTCGTGATTTAATGGATTTGCCGCCGCTTTGTCAGGATCAAATTCAATTATCATGACTTTATTGTATGTACAATTGTACATAAAAACAATAAATCACTCCGTGGACTTTCGTTCACAACGTATTGTTAGCGCTTGAAACGTATCAGGGTATTCACGTATGAATTCCCGCCCAATTTCCAGTTGCTCTTCGAAACCTGAATCATCCATCGAAACTTCAGGAATTTCAATCATACGGCCTTTTGCATCCGCTTCAAATTCTATCGCTTGCATGGCTTGGCTCCTCAGTTCACAGTTTTGGATTTTGGTGTGTTGATCGTAGCGTAGGCGGTTTTTAATTTATACGGTCAAGCTTAGGAACGCGCACGAAATAACTTGAGCAAGTTCATGCTTCGACAGGCTCAGCACGAACGGTGGTGGCGTTTAAGTTGTTCAAGTTATTTCATGCACGTTCCTTAGTTTTTTGGGGTTATTTACACTGTGGGGTATTTTGGGAAATTTACGCCATAGCATAATCATCAGCACGCATAGGGTGTAATAGCGTAGCGTATTATGCCGGATGTTGAAATTCAATATTACGGTGCAATACAGCTTTCGCCTATTGCACTCTATAAATTACGCCTTATCGCGTTGGCTTATCGATTGGATTTATGCGGCATCAAGCTCACCTAGTAAGTCGGGATGATTGTAGATAATCTTTAGTAGGCACAGGACACCACCCGGCGGTACAAACCTACCTTGTTCCCAATCGCGTAAGGTTGCCACGGGTGTTTTAATTCTTGCTGCAAACGCCTGTTGTGACAGGCCGCATTTTGTACGGGCAGAGCGAACCAAAATTTGTTCAGCTGTGGTTATCCTACCAGTCTCTGATTGCATTTCTGTCAGGGCTTGCCGAATATCCGCTAGAGGCATACCTGCATCAGTCTCAATGGCTTGCGCTATTTTTTCAATGTCCACTATACCGCCTTTTTAATATCGCTGACTGAAATATCGGATTGATCGGCTTTTTGGTATAACGTAATTAGCACAATCGTCCCCTGTTCGGTCAGATTAAAATAAATCACGCGTACTCCACTGCGCTTGCCTTTGCCTTTAATTGACCACCTGACTTTTCTCGCACCGTCTGCGCCTGTAAGTAGTCGTTCAAAAGTTTTTTTAACACCAAATGCCCATGATTCGTGGGTCGTGAGCCATAAAATGTTAAACGACTTATGGTTGACTACTTAATAACATCACCCGCCAAAGAATGACTGGAAATCCAAGCGATAAATTCCAAGCGTTCATCTTCAGTCCATATTTTTTCGGCTTGTTTTTGGAAGATTGGGGTTTCTATGACGGTTCTCATGACTTTTATTGTACTGGACTCCCGTATAATATCAAGCATGAAAGCAATCGTAGGCTTGGTGTAGATTGGGCAATAGCGTTATCAGGCCACATAGGGCGTAATAGCGTAGCGTATTACACCGGATGTTGAAATTCAATATACGGTACCAATACGGCTTCAGCTTGAGTGATGGCACTGATGAACAAGCCTTTGCTTGTATTGTTGTCCAGCCAATTTAGCACTTGCAGATCAGGCGAAATTTTCATCAGCTCCGAAATGACGTTGGTATCCAGAAGAATCATGAAGCACCCTATTCCAATAAGTTAGGAGGCTGTCTGGAAAGCTGGCGATTAGGCAAAATTAACTCAACACCGCCTAGTGCGGAAAAACGTCTATGAATACGACTCCCCAAACCTTCTTTGTCCTCTGCGGCCTCTTCACGATCAAATTTAAACGCCAGTGTATCTATGGACAAGGCTGATAGTCGACGAGTTGATTTTTTAGGCATATTATCGCTGTGATCATCCATCGAAATCTTAACTTTTAAATGCTTAGGAACGCGCACGAAATAACTTGAGCAAGTTCATGCTTCGACAGGCTCAGCACGAACGGTGGTGGCGTTTAAGTTGTTCAAGTTATTTCATGCACGTTCCTTAGATGCAAATGCTCCAAATTCTTCAGGAATTTCAATCATTCGGCCTTTTGCATCCGCTTCAAATTCTATCGCTTGCATAGCTTGGCTCCTCAGTTCACAATTTTGGATTTTGATGTATTGATTGTAGTGTAGGCGGCTTTTAATTTATACGGCCAAGCTCAGTTTTTGGGGGTTTATTTACACTGTTGGGATTGTCTTGGGAATGTACAGCCACAGCATAATAATCAGAGAGTACAAAACTCATAACCCAAGCGCCTTACGCTTACGCCAAAACGTGGCTCTGCTCATACCCAGTACATTAGCTGCCAACCCCGCTCGGCCATGATTTTGTTCTAAAGCCTGACGAATCGCAGCGGCTTCATCTTCGGTATCCAATGCTGGATTGCGTTTAGCCGATTGCTTCTGTATACCTACAATGCGCGGCTCCCTAAATTCGGGCGGCAACTCAGACAGCCTTAAAGTGCTACCCCTACCCACAGCAAACGCATACTCCACCACGTTATGCAGTTCCCTAACATTGCCTGGCCAGGCATAATCCAGTAATAAACGCATGGCTTGCGGGTCAATTTTTTCTATGATGCGCACACGCTGGTCATTATGCTGACTGATAAAATGCCAAATCAGCAAACTGATGTCCTCCCTACGCTCCCTAAGTGGCGGCAAAAAAATAGGCACAACCCGTAGCCGATACATCAAATCTTCACGAAACTGCCCATTTTTTACCTCCTCCCTTAAGGAGCGATGCGTTGCCGCCACAATACGCACATCCACCTCAATAGTGCGGTTTCCACCGACCGGAATATAGTTTCGTTCTTGTAACACCCGCAGTAATTTGGCTTGTAACTCCATAGGCATTTCAGCCACTTCATCCAGAAACAACGTGCCGCCATTGGCACGCTGAAATAAACCGCTGTGATCTTTTATTGCCCCCGTAAAAGCGCCACGTACATGGCCAAATAATTCACTTTCTAACAGGTTACTAGACAGTGCCGCACAATTAATCGCCAGAAAAGGCGCGTTGCGGCGTGCGCTTAAGGTATGGATAGCTTTAGCAACCAACTCCTTGCCAGAACCGCTCTCACCCCTGACCAACACGGTCGCTTCAGTTTCAGCGGCATTTTGAATAATTTGAAACACATCGTGCATCGTCGGTGAGCGACTTAAAATGCCATGAAAATTTTGTTTTGCGGTCGCCAATACTTTGGGTACAAAAGTAGCAGGTGCTAATGCCTCAGTCAGCACAGCGATGCCGCCAGCAAACGCCCCCAATCGATCAAACAAAATCTGGCTCACTTTTTTTAATGTGATTTTGTCACCGTTGGCCTGAGATAGCTTTATGGATTGCTCTTGATTATCATCAGCTTCAGCAAGCGTGAATTCCGCTAAACAAGGCTTGCCGACCGTATTTTCCTGGCGCAAGCCGGTTAACTTTTCCATACCGTCGCCCCAATACAGCACCTGCTGATTTTTATCGACAATATAAATAGCAGAGGACTCACAAAGATCGAGCATTTTCGATAACAGCGTCGCACTATCAAATTGCGCTAACCATTCGGAATACTCACTGACCCAGCCTAAAGATTGTTTTTTTTGTTTCATACGTGCTCAAATGAATCACAAAACCGTTTCGCAAGAAACTGCACCTACATTGGATATTAGCTACAGCGTTTTCACAGTTCAATAGTTACAGCGTAACCGTTCGCACTGAGCTTGTCGAAGTGTGCCGTTCATGCTTCGACAAGCTCAGCACGAACGGTGACTGTAACTGTCCTAAGTTGAAAACGCTGTACCTAAAACACCTGCGTAAATCTCATCCATGCCCAACTGATAATCAATACAGGAAAACTGCACCTGATCGCCTTTTTCATAAACGGTTAAATGCCACAATCCCGCCTCATCAGCACGGTGGTAACGCTCTACCTGCTGTTTTCTTTGCGACACCAAAAAGTATTCACGCAAACTGGCAATACTTTGATACGCAATTAATTTTTCCCGTCTGTCGGTGCGAACGGTTGACGGCGACAACACCTCTATCACCAAGCACGGCTGGGTTAAAAAATACGCATCTATTTCGTCACGGCTGCAACCCAGCATAAGGTCGGGATAATAATAACTGTGCTTATGGGCAATTTTTAGTTTCACATCGTTCATATACACATCACAAGGTGTACCCTTGATCTGCTGATGTAAGGCCGCATACAAATTGCCGCTGATTTTATTATGCGCCCGCGACCCTCCCGTCATCGCATAAATATAGCCATCAACGTACTCATGGCGAAATTTAGCCTGCTGCTCCATTTCCAGATATTCGTCCTCATTTATTAAGGGCATAGCCTTTTGTGCTTGCATAACAACTCCGTATTAGTCAGAAAACTACACATTAAAAACAACGCACCATGCGATAGAGAATTCCTGATAAAAACTGCAATGATTTTTTGTTTCATAAATGTTCAAATGAATCAAATAACCGTTTCATAAGAAACTATACATGAAACACAACGGCAATCATAATAGTTTTCAAAAAAAAATATTTACCATTAAAAACAAATAGATAAAAATATTTTTCTCTATTGGCACGATCTTCGCTTTAGTAAAGATGATAGCCAGAAAAGCCTGGTACATCACTATAATTATTAGATGATCCTTGGGAGGATGAAAAAATGAACACACGATTATTGCTTTCCAGTGCAGCATTGGTATTAACTGCCGGTTGCGCTACCAACACGCCCAACGCCATCACAGAACTGGAACATAACCACGCGATGATGCCGGTGTCAGCGGAACCAAAATACAATCCTGTCATGAACCCACGGCAAATAGAACACCCGAATGTCATGGGGTTTAATGATTTGCATATTCAGGCTATTCGACATCTTAAACCGGATGTCATGAGCATTGAAGACCCTAAATTACACGCCATTGTTCACCATCACTGTAAAGCCTACGATGACGGCACATTGGTCTGCTTAATGTTTCCAGGCGGCATGAAAGACCAGGACAAGCCGATTGGTTTTGAATACATTATACCCACCGCCCAGTACAACACCTTACCTGCACAAGAAAAACATTACTGGCATTACCACAAAACCGAAGTCGGCAGAGCCTGTGCCACCTTCCCCGACTTAACCAAGGAAGAAGCCAACGCCATTTTACCCACCGTACACGAAACCTACGGCAAGGTAGTTTATTTCCAAAAACCCGAAGATAAAATCCCTTTGGGCGAACCTTACGTACTGATTGTTCAAGATATGCCAGATGTTAAAAAATAAATACCATCCTCCCCTTGTTGTGCATTAAAAGTGCACAGTTTTAAGTCAGCGGATCAAGGTTTACAACGCCTCCGCTGGCTCTTTTTAAGTACACCACAGGAGTCCGCTGTTGTCGTTTTACAGAGTACCGATTTTAACCACGCATTGATTATTTTAAAAACTGATTGGAGTAATGGCTATGTTAGATTTTATGTTGCGTATTTTTTCTGCAATTTTGGGGATGAACCTAAGGGATCATCATGACATCCCTTTTGCACTGCCTTTGTTGTTTTTCATTTTTCTGGGTTTTATCATCACTATGACTGTACTTCATTTCATCGGTAATGAAAATGAAGACAATCTAACCGAATCCCACACAGGACAAGAGACGCTTACGAAACTGTGAAAGGCCGCCATTTGAATGCGCTCATGCCGTCATTTTTTTTAAAGGCGGCATTTTTTATCGGGATAACGCTAGTGAGTTTCAATACATCAGCAGATTGGTCAGCCAATATCGACAACAGTATGCATTACACGGATGATGTCGCTTTATTCTCGGTAACTCGGCGATTGTCCCTTAAAGATGACCCGACGCAACCGGTGGTTGATCGACCCAGCCAAGGCGCGGATTTTGTTTATGAACCGAAAGCTGAACTTGAATGGTCTGGCAATAATGCATTAGGTGAAATCCAAGTGTCGCTGGATGCGGGTGGGTATGTCTTTGTCGATCAATCGGCCTACACACATGGTTTGTACGAATTACAAATGTCACAGACATTTGCAACGGATACCAAGATAAGTCTCGATTACAACTTTGTACCTGAGCTTTTTTTAGGCAAAAATGTTTTAAGACGGGAAAATGGTGCAGAATCGGAACACGATGAGCTATTAAGCAATCATTTTTGGTCTATTCATTTAGATCAACCCTTAACGAATAACATAACCGTCCGTTTACTGGGTCGTTATGGCTTGCGACATTACAACGCACCTTTCCAGCATCGTGATACGCAGTTCTGGACGCTGGGACCACATCTTGAGTGGGCTATCCGCCCAGGGATAGCGTTGTTACTGGGTTATCATTATGAACGCGGCGTAGCAGACCATAAGAAAGTTATCAATGTGGATGACGACATATCCTATGTCAATCATTATGCGTCTGCGGAGTTGAAACTACAGATACTGGAACGGTTAAGTGCCATTTTTATTGTTGATTATGAAAAAAATGTCTTCACCAGCCAGTATGTTAATGACGAACATCGCGGCGCATCCGAAAACCTGTTTCAGGGTGAAATAGAACTGTTGTATGAACTCGATAAATCAGCAACCGTTAAATTGGGCTGGCAACATGGCAGTCGAAAATTAACCTCAGAAGCACACAGCGTTAACAACAATAATATTTGGCTGGGAGTTGACTATGTTTTCTAGCCGCTGCTCTGAAACCCAAGTTTCTGTCCGTAGGAGAGAGTGATGCGATTTTCTTTAACGCTGTTGGTCGGATTAATGCTTTCAGGCGCAACTGTCGCCGATCAAAATCTCGGTTTGCCGCCATTAACTGTACCGATTGATAATCCACAAACCGATGCAAAAATCGCCTTAGGCAAACATTTGTTCAACGATAAACGCTTTAGTGCAGATGGCACGGTCAGTTGCGCCAGTTGCCACCATGCCGATAAAGCTTTTACCGATGGACTACCGTTAGCTAAAGGATTGAACGGGCAAACCGGCACGCGCAATGCCCCTACCGTTATTAATGCGGCATTTTTTGAAACCCTGTTTTTAGACGGTCGGGTAAACAGCCTGGAAGCACAAGCCTTGGGGCCGTTTACCAACCCCATTGAGCATGGTTTAAACAATCATCAGGCTATTGTTGATACCATCCAAAAAGATGCACACTATGGCCAGCAATTCCAAAAAGTGTTTGCCATACAACCGCACCAAATATCGATTAATCATGTCACCAAAGCTATTGCCAGCTATGAGCGCACTTTGATTGCCGGTAATTCGCCTTTTGACCGTTATCTGTTTGGACGCGATCACTCGGTATTATCGCAGAGTGCGGAGCGGGGTTTAGGCATTTTCAAACGTAAGGGCAATTGTCTGGTTTGCCATGAAATATCCTGGAATAACGCCTTATTTACCGATAACCGTTTTTATAATGTCGGCGTAGGCTTTAAACGTTTAACACCCGTTTTAGATGCGTTGATTGCCGCTGTCAACCAGGGCAAAAATTCAGATAATTTCCCGTTAACCGATGCCCAGCGTTCTGAACTGGGGCGCTTTAATGTCACTAAACTGTTAACGGATATTGGCAAATTTAAAACACCCACGCTAAGGAATATTGCCTTAACCGCACCGTATATGCACGATGGCAGTATGAAAACACTGGAAGAAGTTATTGAGCATTACGATAAAGGCGGCGATAAAAATCAGTTTATCGACAAAGAGATTTTCCCGTTGCATCTTACCCAACAAGAAAAAGTGGATTTAGTGGCCTTTATGAAATCGTTAACCAGTGGACAACCTGTCACAATAGCCACGCACTGACAGTTAGAAATAGATTATGGATAAGCACCTTACCCGCTTTATTTTTATAACCTTACACAGAATAAACCATGCACATCATGAACAAAACCGCCCTATTCCTGTTGGCATTTTTCGCCACTTCAGTTTTGGCAGAAAATATTGATAATCGCCAAATCCTTAGCCTTAACGAACCGCAACGCAACCATGTTTTGGGAGAGATGCGCGGGTTATTGGCAGGCACACAAAATATCCTGACAGCATTGGCTAACAATGACATGGTGGCAGTGGCGCAAGCAGCCAGCCCATTAGGGCTAGGAATGGCACACAATGCCGAAAAGCACCTACACGGCGTATTACCCAAAGAATTCATGCAGATGGGCATGTCACTGCATAAAGATTTTGACCAGATAGCCGCTGATGCAGAATCTTTAAAAAACCCTAAGCACACGCTGCAACAATTAAGTGCCGCAATGGGAAAATGTACAGCCTGCCATGCTGCTTATCAAATTCGTTTAGAAAAATCCGACCGGTAATAGTGTATGACCCCTGAATTTTGGCTGCAAAATTGGCAAGACAATAAAATTGGCTTTCATCAACAACAAATCAACAGTCATCTGATTACATTTTGGCAACATTTGAATCTGACACCGAATTGCCGTGTGTTCGTGCCCTTATGTGGCAAAAGCCTCGATCTTTTATGGCTGCAACAACAAGGGCATAGTGTCGTCGGGGTTGAAATCAGTGAGCTAGCAGTCCGTGATTTTTTTACTGAAAATGGACTAAATCCTAATAGCTTTGAGCAAGACTGTTTTCACTGCCATAAAACCGAGCATTTGACACTACTGCAAGGCGATTTTTTCGACTTAACACCGCATCATGTTAAGAATGTTGAAGGGGTTTTTGATCGCGCGTCCTTAGTCGCCTTGCCTATTGAATTGCGCCAGCAGTATGCACAGCATTTAAAAAGCATTTTGCCTAACACGGCTAAAATTTTGCTAGTCACTTTTGAATATGACCAAATAGAAATGACTGGTCCACCATTTTCAGTCAGTGAAGCTGAAATCCACGCGCTTTACCAAGATAACTATGGTATCGATCTCTTGCTTAACCAAGACGTACTAGACATTTATCCCCAGTTCAAAACGGCCGGATTAACAAACCTTCAAGAGAAGGTCTACTTGCTTACGCCTTATTAAACTTGATATTTACCATCAGCCATACCGAAAATTTTTCAGCACTATCGACTTTAACCACTCGCAGGAGAAACCCATGATAAAAAAAACAATTTCAAGCTTGGCCATCATTCTGTCATTAGCAATCACCCCAGTATCAAGTGCCTCTGCTAATACCAGCCTCGTTGGTACAACACTGGATTTCACAGGCAGCCTGAGTCTTGATAGCACACTCAATTGGCCACAACAATTTTCCGTAAAAAAAAATGTGCCTTACGATGAATCCAAAGACTCCGCTTTACGCAGAGGCACCGAAAACTGGGATCAGCCCCAAGGTAGCTTTTTCGTCATGCCTGCCTTCATTTTTGGACTCATTTTAGTCTTCCTGTATTTTAATCGAGAAAAATAATGCCATTCCCCAGCAAGCACGTTCGATTTTTATCGTATAGCAAAGAAATAACGCTGGCCTTGCTGGTGAAGTTTTTGTTGCTAAGCGGGTTGTGGTGGCTATTTTTCTCTGGCAACAAGCCTCCCGTCGATGGTGCGATTATCGCCGAGAAAATTTTTGGTGAGTCGCATCCAGCAGTTATTTCACAAAAAAATAAGGAAAGTCGTTAATGATCGTCAATGAAGTTGTGGAGTTATCGAGGCTTCAGTTTGCACTGACCGCTATGTACCATTTTCTGTTTGTACCACTCACGCTGGGTTTGTCATTTCTGCTAGCGATTATGGAATCGGTGTACGTAATGTCGGGTAAGCAGATTTACAAAGACATGACGCGTTTCTGGGGCAAACTATTCGGCATTAATTTCGCGATGGGAGTTACCACCGGCATCACCCTGGAATTTCAGTTTGGCACCAACTGGGCTTATTATTCGCACTATGTGGGTGATGTTTTCGGCCCGCTACTTGCTGTCGAAGGCATGATGGCGTTTTTTCTGGAATCCACCTTCGTAGGATTATTTTTCTTCGGCTGGGATCGCCTCAGTAAAATCCAGCATTTAACAACGACCTGGTTACTGGCTTTAGGTACAAGTTTATCGGCGCTGTGGATATTGATCGCCAACGGCTGGATGCAGCATCCGGTCGGTGCAGAGTTTAATTACGACACCATGCGTATGGAATTGACCAGCATTGCCGACGTGTTCTTTAACCCGATTGCACAGGTCAAATTTGTGCATACCGTGGCGGCAGGTTATGTCACCGGCTCGATGTTTGTGTTGGGCATCAGTGCGTATTATCTGTTAAAAAACCGCGATGTCGCTTTTGCCAGGCGCTCATTCAGGATTGCCGCCGGTTTCGGGCTGGCTTCGGTGCTGTCGGTGATCGTGTTAGGTGATGAAAGTGGCTACACCGTGGGCGAAGTGCAAAAAGCCAAACTGGCCACCATCGAAGCCGAATGGGAAACTGAAAAAGCCCCCGCTTCGTTCACGCTGCTCGGCTTGCCTAACGAAGAAACCATGACAACTGACTACGCCATCACTATTCCCTGGGTATTAGGCCTGATTGCTACGCGCTCAATAGACGAAAAAGTCGGCGGTATAAACGACATATTGGCCAACAACCGCGAGCGTATTAAAAGCGGCATGATCGCTTATGAAAACCTGCAAAAATTGCGCCTGGATAAACTTAATCTGCAAGCAAAATCCACTTTTGAAAGTCACAAGGACGATCTGGGCTATGGTCTGCTGTTGAAACGCTATACAGACAAAGTCATCGATGCGACACCTGCGCAAATTGAGGAAGCCACCCGCCATTCAATACCCAAAGTAGCACCGATGTTCTGGACATTTCGCGGCATGGTGTTGTGCGGTGTGTTGATGCTGTTTATTTTCGCAGCCTCGTTCTACTACAACGCCAAACGCACCGCCCATAAACAACGCTGGCTGTTACGCCTGGCTTTCTACGGCATTCCCTTGCCCTGGATTGCAAACGAACTGGGTTGGGTGGTCGCCGAATATGGCCGTCAACCCTGGACAATCGCCGGTATTTTACCGACGCATTTAAGCGCCTCCAACGTTGATGTAGGGCAGTTATATTTAAGCCTGGCAGGATTTTTTGTGTTCTACACCGTGCTGCTGGTTATCGAACTGTTTTTGATGACGAAATATGTGCGCTTAGGGCCTAGCAGCTTACACACCGGACGCTATCATTTTGAACAGCAAGGATTAGATCATGCTTGATTTTGAAACACTACGACTTATCTGGTGGGCACTGCTGGTATTTTTAATTTGCGGTTTTATCGTCATGGATGGCTTTGATTTAGGGATAGGCATGTTGCTGCCCTTTCTCGGCAAAACTGACGATGAACGGCGCGTGATGCTCAATGCCATCGGCCCCACCTGGGAAGGTAACCAGACGTGGCTGGTTACGCTGGGCGGCATTTCGTTTGGTGCCTGGTCTCTGGTGTATGCCACCTTTTTCTCAGGGCTTTATACCGGAATGCTGGTGCTGTTGTTCGGCTTGTTTTTGCGCCCAGTAGGCTTTGATTATCGCAGCAAACTGCCCAACCCGCGTTGGCGTTCAGCATGGGATTGGGCGTTGTTTGCCGGAGGCTTAGTACCTGCTGTGGTGTTAAGCCTTGGCGCTGGCAACTTGATTATTGGCTTGCCGTTTCAGATTGATAGCGATTTACGCTCCAACTATACCGGCAGTTTCTGGGATTTATTTCAACCCTTTGCCTTACTGTGCGTGGTCATTGGGGTAGCGTTATTATGCTTGCACGGTGCGGTGTTTTTGCACTGGCGTACTGAGGCGACTCTTGCCAAACGCGCCAGGCGCGTTATCCTGTGGAGCAGTCTGGTTTTTATCGTGGGCTTCATTGTAGCGGGTGTTTGGGTCGCGGTCGGTCTGGACGGTTACCGCGTTACCTCACCTATTGATACCCATATTGTCGCCAATCTATTATCAAAAACGGTGACTAAAGCAAGCGGTTTGTGGCTAGCCAACTACAGCACCTATCCCTGGTTGCTATTATCGCCATTGCTCGCCATTATCGGTACTGGGCTAGTGGTGTTTTTGTCGGCTAAACGCCATACTGGGTGGGCGTTTTTAACCAGCTGTTTGGTCGTTGTTTGCGTTATAGTGACGGCGGCGGGGTCGATGTTCCCCTTTCTCATGCCCTCCAGCATCTCGCCGACCAGCAGTTTAACCGTATGGGATGCTAGCGCCAGCCGCTACACTTTAAACATACTGTTCTTTGCTACCGTGTTGATGATGCCCATCGTTATGGCTTATACCACCTGGGTGTATCGCGTTATGCGCGGCAAAGTAACGGTTGAGGATATTCAGAACAACAAGAACGTGTTGTATTAAGGGGAAAACAGTATGTGGTATTTTGCATGGATTTTAGGTGTCGGTTTGGCCTGTGCTTTAGCTATTATTAATGCGTTATGGTTAGAGATTAACGAAGAGCCTGACAGTTGAAAATTTAGCCCTTAAACCAGGAGGGCATCAAGAGGAATCTTTATGGACAGTAAGATAGCCATCATCCAAAAAATAGGCGACAGCCTGGTTTATCTTTTCCATTATCTTGCGCTGTTCGGCATAGGGGCAATGATTGTATGGTCAGGAATACATGATTATCTGCACATGGTGCAATCCGGCCATGCCAGTTTGGAAGACATCCTGCTGCTGTTCATTTATCTGGAATTGGGCGCGATGGTCGGCATTTACTTCAGAACGCATCGTTTACCGGTGCAATACCTGATTTATATTGCCATTACCGCGCTATCGCGGCATCTGGTGATTGATGTGCAGAAAGTATCAGACAATTTTCATTTGTATTTATTGCTGAGCATTACCGGCGCGATTGCCATTTTAAGCCTGTCGATCCTGGTGTTATCGTACACGACGAAAAAATTTGGCTCTCCCGAAGAGGGCAATTCCAACAATGATACTTAAAAAGAGCGCTGAACAACGGCCTGTACTCAGCTCGGTGTCCTATCCAGCATGGCAAGCCCTATTATCAGCACCAGCGTCGCCAGCAGCAAAAAATAGGGGCCGAAAAACCACAAGATGATCGGCAAGCTAAAAAAGAAAGTGCGGATTCCCAGCATATAGTAACTGCCGGCTCTGTTTAAATAGGCGCAGGTTTGTTGATATAAACTGTCACCTGTCGATGCGTCGCCAGGCAGATTAATCATATAACCGACATGATTGAAAAAACGTATGGCCATGGCAAAACAGTAAAAAGCAATGAAAAAATCCAGCAGTAGTAGGCCTAATTTTATCTGCCATAACTGACTGGATTCACTATCGGCCAAGGCATGGGGATGCCATTGCAACGTCCATGTGCCGATTTTTTCGCTTAAGTTTAACGCGCCAATAATCAGTAGCACGGCGGTCGATGCCATGAAATTAGCCGCCATCACCGAGTTGCGTAAGGTTTGAACGGCCAGAATTTCCATGTTGCCTTTGCTCATGACCATGTCAACCCAACGCTCCCGAACTCTGGCATTGAGCGCATGTACACTTGAATCCGGTGCGCGGCGAGTCCGTCGCCATAAATACAGGTAATAAACCAGTATTAACAAGCCACTGACCAAAAATGCACCTGTATCGTAAATCATGTCACACCCTGAGTTTTGTTATTCCAGAATGAATACGTTACATTAAGGCCATGAAAAAATGTAATAGTTACTGAATATTTACAAAGAAAAGTCAGGTGATTGCGATTGCCGAAGTACCCTATAAGACCTACTGAATCAAGAGAAAAACGCCATGTCTAAACCATTATAGAATTACTACTGATCCGCAAGTATGCGGTGGTCGGCCTTGCATTCGCAATATGCGCATCCGAGTGAAAGATATTCTGGATTTATTGGCATCGGGTGCTAATAGTGAAGAAATACTTGAAGACCACCCCTATCTTGAGGCCGATGACATTAAAGCGGCTTTGCAATATGCCGCACAGCAAATGGATCATCCTGTTTTGAGTGTTGCTTGATAACCCACAGTAAAAACCTGACAACGCTAAATCAATCCATTATTTTTTATATAACTGACACAGAAGGTGTAATGATGAACAAATTAATCATAGGTATTCTTAGCTTGGTTACCGCTACCGCACAAGCGCAAAATACTAACAACAATCTGGTATTGGCCTTAAATCAACAGCAAAGCAGTTCGATTCTGGAAAACAACACGGGCAGTGTTTCGCCACAACAAGCCTCAACCTTACTAGCCGAAAAGAAAGCGGTCATTGTTGATGTACGCGAAGAGGATGAATGGAACCAACAGCACATTCCAGGCGCTATTCATATTCCACTGGATCAATTACTGGGTCGACTCACGGAACTTGAGCAGTACAAAAACACCCCGATCATCACCCAGTGTCAAAAAGGCGGGCGTTCTCAGCACGCGTTAACCGTATTGAAGTCGCTAAAATTTTCAAAAGTATATAACCTGGAAGGCGGTATAGATGCCTGGAATAACGCCGGATTAAAAACCCAGTAATACACTGATTTATTTCAACATACCAACCCTAAAAATATTATGGAAAATTTCACGCCCTACTCGGCATTAACCGGCGGCATCCTAATAGGACTGGCCGCCACCTTGCTGTTATTGTTCAACGGTCGCATCGCCGGTATCAGCGGTATTATGAGCGGCTTAATTAAAGCTGAGCGAACTGAACTGTTTTGGCGTTTGGCTTTTCTTATTGGAATTATGATGGGGGCTTTTTTATTCCATCAGATAAAACCTGATTTTTATCAGCCACGCGAAAATTTTCCGGTGTGGCTATTGGCTTTCGGCGGTTTTTTGGTCGGTTTCGGCACACGCATGGGTAACGGCTGCACCAGTGGCCATGCTGTGTGTGGTATTGCCCGATTTTCCGTGCGTTCGATTGCAGCTACGATTACCTTTATGGCGACTGGCTTTTTGACCGTTTACATTATGCGTCACGTACTGGGAGTGCTGGCATGAAACTCATCGTAATCGCCCTTATCAGCGGCATACTCTTTGGCATCGGATTAGCGCTGTCGCAAATGACCAACCCCGCCAAGGTGCTAAACTTTCTGGACATCACCGGCAACTGGGATCCCAGTTTGATTTTCGTGATGGCCGGTGCGCTGGCCATCACAACGCTGTGCTTTAGAAAAATACTCAAACGACCAACACCATTATTCGATAAACAATTTTATCTGTCTAACAAATCGGTGATTGATAAACCGTTGCTGATGGGTGCTGCCATTTTTGGTATCGGCTGGGGCATTAGCGGTTATTGTCCGGGCCCTTCTATTGCCGGATTGGGGATGGGTAATTTCGAGACTCTGGTGATGATTTTCTCTATCTATCTGGGCTTTATGGCTCACCGCCTGTACAACAAATAGAGCCTGTTCATCAATGATGCCACAAACTATTTCCTGAGCCTTTATTTTTACGGTACTTTTTAATCAGGACAATAAACCCCATAATTAACAAAGGCCACATCAAGAAAAACACTATTTTTAAAATAGCTAACGGTTCCATAATCCTTACTCCAAAACTGTGCAAATTTATACATTTATAGAGTAAAGAAAGTTTCCTCACTGTGCAACAAAAGAACTTGAATAGCCGACTTTATTAATAAATGTTTCACATAATATTCCATTGAAACATAAATATGTTTCAATGGAACATATTTAATAGCAACAAAGCAGTTAATATGATAGCGCAATTATATTAAAAAACCAGTAATAACAATCAATTAACTTACAAAAACCTTGCTGGCATATATCCTGCTTTAGTTTATACATCTGATTGACACTATCCCCGTGGTAGTGAAATATCCCAACACCAGCAAACGGAGAAACATGATGTTATTCAAACAATTATTTGATCAAGAAACCTGGACTTACACGTATCTGATTGCCGATACGGCCAACAAAGAAGCGATGTTGATTGACCCTGTCAACACCCATATTGACGACTATCTGGCCTTATTGGCAGAACACGGCTTGCAACTCAAATATACCCTGGAAACTCACGTCCACGCAGACCATATCACTGCCAGCGGTTTGTTACGGCAACGTCTGGGCGCACAAACCGGTGTCAGTGCGTTATGTGGTGCAGAAACAGCGGATTTTCAAATACAAGACGGGGATATTTTTGCTTTCAGCAACGGCGAACAACTTAAAGTAATTGCAACCCCTGGCCACACCAAAGGCAGTATTTCCTTTTTATGGCGCGACCGGCTGTTTACCGGCGATGCCTTGTTTATAGGCGGTTGTGGACGTACTGATTTTCAAGGTGGTGATGCAGGCGCACTTTACGACTGCATTACCCAGCGTTTATTTACCTTACCGGATGAAACCCTAGTTTACCCAGGCCACGACTACCAACAACGCTGGGTGAGCAGCATTATGCAGGAGCGCACGACCAACCCGCGTCTGGCAGGCAAAACACGCGAACAATTCATAGAGATTATGAATAATCTCAATCTGCCCAGACCAAGACTGATTGATGAAGCCGTATCTGCTAACCGCTATTGCGGCCTGGAAGAAAATGAACATCAGGATGCCGTTGCTCACAGAGAGAACGTGCGGGAAACCACTAAAACGACAGATGTTCCGGTAGTTAACTGCGGCGGCAACATGCCAGCCAGCGGTGGAGCAACCGTTCAAGACATGGTGGCTGCCGCAAAACAGCACATTACCGAAGTTAATGTGGCAAACGCCAAACAATTACTTGCTGAGGGCAATATCACGCTGATTGATACCCGCGAAGAAAGCGAATACGCGGCTGGGCATGTTGAGCAAGCCATACCGTTACCACGCGGTGTACTGGAATTTAAGATCGGTACAATCCCTGAATTAGCCAATAAATCCAAACCCGTCCTGATTTACTGCCGCACCGGTGGTCGTTCTGCATTGGCCGCCCAAAGCCTGCAAACATTGGGGTATACTCATGTGCTCTCTGTCGCAGGTGGCTATGAGGCTTGGCAAAAAACCGTTTAAACCTGGCTTGATGTTACTGATACGCAACGAACAACATCGTTGCAATATGTAATCTGTAACATCCTGTATTGAAGCAGGCTTGATTTGTTAGGTGAATTTAGCGGACGTTAGCTAAACTCATGTAACACTGGGGTTTTCTGTCTAACAGAGACTTAATCGCACAGTTTGTGCGCAACATAATAAAAAATAATATATCCCGGAGGATAGTATGTCACAACACCACACACTTTTAATCGTCGGCGGCGGCGCGGCTGGCGTTTCGGTTGCTAATAATATGCGTCGGCAAAATGCCAAGATTGATATTGCGCTGATTGAACCATCCGAAAAGCATTATTACCAACCGGGCTTCACGATTGTTGGTGGTGGCGCTTATACGCTAAAACAATGCACCCGTAATGAAGCCGATTTGATTCATAGTAGCGTAAAATGGCTTAAAGACTATGCCGATAGCTTTCAACCTGACAGCAATACCGTCACCCTGCGTTCTGGTGAAACCGTTACTTACGACTATCTGGTGGTCTGCCCTGGCTTACAACTGGACTGGAGCAAAATTAGCGGCTTGAAGGAAACCTTGGGCAAACATAATGTCTGTAGTAATTACTCCGTAGAACATGTCGAATACACCTGGGAATGCCTGAAAAATCTACAATCCGGCAACGCGCTGTTCACCCAGCCACCCATGCCAATTAAATGCGCGGGCGCACCACAAAAAATCATGTATTTGGCTGCTGACCGCTTCCGCAAACAAGGCATACTGGATAAATTCAACATTGAATTTTACACTGCAACACCGGGTATGTTCGGCATCCCCTTCTTTGCAAAAGCATTAATGAAAGTGGTGGCAGGTTACGGCATTAAAACCAACTTCACCCACAATCTGGTAGCTATTGATGGCGCGACTAAAACCGCTACCTTTGAAGCAACCGATAAAGACGGCAACAAACAGCAAGTCACCAAACCGTTTGATTTTATCCATGTTACCCCCCCACAAAGTGCGCCGGACTTCATCAAAACCAGCCCATTGGCTAACGCGGGCGGCTGGGTAGACGTGCATGATAAAACGCTACAACATAACAAATACCCCAATATTTTCGGCTTGGGCGACGCCACCTCAACACCGAATGCTAAAACAGCAGCAGCCGTTAGAAAACAAGTACCGGTAGTAGTCGATAACATTTTGGCCATTATGAATAACAAAGCATTGGCCGAAGGCTACGACGGTTACGGCTCTTGCCCATTAACCACTTCATTGAGTACCGTGATGCTGGCAGAGTTTTCTTACGGCGGCAAAGTAACCCCGTCATTCCCCCTGCTTGACCCCAGAAAAAACCGTTTTATCTGGTGGATCGGCAAAAAAATCGGTTTCCCTTGGATGTATTGGAGCTTAATGCTGAAAGGCTCACGCTTTGACATTCCACATAAAGCCTCTTACGTGGAAAGCCTGACCAAAGAAGATTAACCACTAGCAGGCTTAAGTGGGCAATCACCTTGCCCACTTAGTGGCTTACTGACCTCATGACTACTCCTCCCCCCCCTACCCCATGTCAAGGCTGACGCACTACCTACCCATCATCGGCTGGTTAAAAACCTACAGCCGTCAAGATTTTAGCGAGGATCTGTTTGCCGGTGTCATTACCGCTATATTGCTGGTCCCGCAAGGCATTGCCTACGCCATACTGGCAGGATTACCGCCAGAGCTTGGCTTGTACGCCAGTATTTTACCGCCCATACTGTACGCTTTATTCGGTACCAGTAGAGCCTTATCGGTAGGCCCGGTTTCTATCGCCGCCATCATGATTGCCAGTGCGTTAAGCGCCCCTGAGATTAGCGCCTTGGGTAATCCCGTGCAAAGCACAGTGATCTTATCAGCAGAAATCGGTTTAATTATGTTGTTGATGGCATTATTAAAGATGGGGGGCTTAGTGAGTTTTATCAGCCATCCGGTATTAACCGGCTTTACCAGTGGCGCATCGCTGCTTATTATCGCTAGCCAACTGCCCCAATTAGCCGGTTTAAAAACCCCGACCTGTGGCTTGAATGTGGCGTGTTATGGTACATATATTCAAGGTTTTAATGCCGCGACACTGGGCATTGCGTTAGCAGCGCTCGGCGTGTTGATCGTATTTGGCAAACCGCTCATCACGCTGCTAAAAAAACTGGGTTTGTCGGTGTCTATTGTCACCGCCATCAGCAAATGTGCGCCATTATTGACGGTCGTGGTTGGCACACTCGCCGTCAGTTATTTTAGTTTGCAATCTCAACAACATGTCGCGGTGGTCGGCCAAGTGCCATCTGGCTTTCCACGCTTAAATCTCGATTTTATGCGTAGCCAACAGTGGCGTTTGTTATTGCCCAGCGCCGCGTTTATTGCTTTAATTGCTTACGTAGAAAGCGTAGCTATTGCCAAAGTCACTGCTAATTTGCGCGGTGAAAAAATCACCCCTAACCAAGAATTAATTGCTTTAGGGGCGGCGAATTTAGCAGCGGCACTGTCTGGCGGTATGCCGGTGGCCGGTGGGTTTAGTCGCACAATGGTTAATTTTGCCGCCGGCGCTAAAACCCAAATGGCCATGTTAATTGCCGCCGGATTACTCAGCGTGGCCGTCATATTTTTTACCCCGTGGTTTGCTAATATTCCGAAAGCAGTTTTGGCGGCGATTATTTTAATGGCTATTCTGCCGCTACTACGTTTAAAAAACATACTGCACACTTGGCGCTATGATCGCGGTGACGGACTTGCTGAGCTGATGACCTTATTAGGTGTTCTCGTCTTTGGCATTGAAGAAGGCATTGTCTTAGGGATTATTTTAACTATCGCCAGCCATTTGCGTAAAACCGGCCAACCGCATATTGCGGTGGTAGGGCGCATACCCGATACCGAACAGTTCCGTAATATTAAACGCCATCACGTCGAAACCTGGCCACATCTATTATTCATTCGTATTGACGAAAGCATTATGTTTTCTAATATTGATTACATTGAAAACTATCTAACCACTGAATTAGCCCAGCAACCTGAAACCAAGCATGTTGTGCTTATTTTTACCTCGGTCAGTGACATTGACGCTAGCGCGTTGGAAGCGTTAGAACATATCAATCATGCGCTGCAAAAAGCAGGCAAAACCTTAAATATTGCAGAAGCCAAAGGCCCTGTAATGGATAAACTGAAAAAAACAGATTTTATCGAGCAACTTAAGCCCGGCAAAGTGTTTTTCCGTAACGTGGATGCAATTAAAGCGCTAGCAGAATAAATAAAACCCGCGCCTCTCTGATAATCCAATATTGATGGCCATTTGCTCATATTGGATTAAAAACAACCAACCCAACTTATATTTTCATCCTAATTTAAGTTGGCTTCTCAAGCTTGCCAGCAGATTGCTAAAAACTTCCTTATGTAAAAACTTATCTGTAGAATTGACGTATTTAATCTTTCAAGAGAGTACTTGTCAAATGGGTAGAGCGTATCAAAATCGTAAAGTGTCTATGGCTAAAACGTCTGATTCCAAGGCAAAAGTCTACAGCAAATACGGCCGCGAATTATATGTGTGTGCTAAAGCAGGCGGGAGCGATCCAGATGGCAATTTAGCATTACGTGGTTTAATTGAGCGAGCCAAGAAAAACCAAGTTCCTGCGCATGTTATTGAAAAAGCCATTGACAAAGCCAAAGGCGGCGGCGGTGAAGATTTTACACCTGCGCGATATGAAGGCTTTGGCCCAGGTGGCTGTATGGTCATTGTCGATAGCTTAACCGACAATCCTAACCGCACTTTTAATGATGTGCGCCAATGCTTTACCAAAACTAAAAGTAAAATTGGTATTCAAGGTGCGGTTAGCCATATGTTTGACCATGCCGCTATTTTGGCATTTAAAAATGATGATGAAGATGCGGTTCTTGAGGCATTGCTAACCGCTGATGTGGATGTTACTGATATCGAAAGTGATGCGGGAAAGATCACTGTATTTACCCCGCCTGCCGACTATTTTAAAGCCAAGCAAGCCTTAATGGATTTATTGGGTGAGATTGATTTTGAAGTGGACGAAATTCAATTTTTACCTAAAAGTATGACAACTATCAGCGGCGATGAATTGATACTGTTTGAAAAATTTTTAGATATGCTAAATGACTTAGATGATGTGCAAAACATTTATCATGATGCTGAATTTTAAGAACTTAAAAATATAAAATTCAGCCAGGAAGCCTGAAACACTTTCTACTTACCCCCATTATTTATACGCGTCTACTGCCTGACTTTTTCACTTCTCCCACGGGATACCTTTCCATGCCTACCATAAACGAACATCTATTCAACAGCCTGCAAACCGTTGAAAGCCCAGGCGACTACTACGCCAACGGCAAGCTGGATATTTTTTTACCGCAACTGGAGGTGGATGGTGTAGGCCGCATCGCCCTGCCCTTGTTGCCCGTACAAATGCAGCAACTGGTAGCGACTGCCGAACGCGCCCCGTTTGGCAAAGGCGCACAAACCCTGGTGGATACCGAAGTCAGGCGCACCTGGCAAATTGATGCCAGCCAGGTAAAAATCGGCGGTAAGCATTGGCCAGATAACCTTGGCACTATCGTCAAGCACTGTGCCAATGGCTTGGGAGTCAGCGGAGATGTCCACGCCGAACTGTATAAATTGCTGGTTTACGATACCGGTAGTTTTTTCGTCAGCCACCGCGACAGTGAAAAATCCCCGGGTATGTTTGCCACCTTGGTGATTGTCCTACCGTCACAATACCAGGGCGGCGAACTGGTTATCCGCCACAAGCAACAAGAAGCGACCCTCGATCTGCATGCAGAAGACAGCTCTGAAGTGGGCTACGCCGCTTTTTATGCCGATTGCATGCACGAAATCTTGCCAATTACCGAAGGCTGTCGGTTAACCTTGGTGTACAACCTACTGCGCACCGACAAAAAACTGCCCTTACCTACCCCACCGGATTACCACCATGAACAAGCAACCGTGGCGGCTTTGCTGCGCAACTGGGCAGCGGATTTGGCCTCAGCGGTTGACGATGTACCGGAAAAACTGGTATACCCCTTGCAACACGCCTACACCCCCGCTGAAATCGGTTTTGATACCTTAAAAAATACCGATGCAGCGATGGCCGATGTCTTGATTGCAGCCTGTCAGGAAGCTGATTGTGAGCTGCATCTGGCCTTGATATCCATTGATGAAAGCTGCGATGCGGAATATTCGGGTTATAGCCGACGGGGTCGTCATGGTGGTGAAGAGTATGAAGCCGGTGAAGTGCTAGAGCGCAACGAATCTATTTCCGATTGGCAGCGGCCTGATGGTACGGCTTCTGTTTTGCCCAGCTTGCCATTTACCGAAAACGAATTTTGCCCACTGGAAGCCTTCGATGCCATTGAGTTTGACGACGAAGAGTTTCAGGAATACACCGGCAATGCCGGTGCCACTTTTGAGCGCAGTTACCGCCACGCCGCTTTTGTGTTATGGCCCAAAGCCTATTATTTGGCCATTGTCAACCAGGCAGGGATCAGTGCTTCGCTACCGGCACTGGGTGATTTTTGCCAACGTTGGGAAGCGGAGGGCAAAGATCCAGCGTCAAAACTATGGCAAGATGCCCATAGCTTGGCCGGTTATATTCTAAGGGACAACCTATCCAATAATTTAAGCGACAGCTACGCGATGAAAGGCAGTTGTATGCGGCAGTTTTTAGACTACAACTATCGTTTGAATGATACCCCGCACATAAGGCGCGTGTGGGCAAAGCTGGTAGAAAGGGGCTTTCATAACAAAGATGACAGCGCCGCCGTGGTACAGGCGGCTGGGTTGTTGCCGTGGCCAGAAGTTGCCAGTGGTGTGGAAAAAATGCTTGCCCTGAGTGCAGTAAATTCCCAGAAAGCCTGTGCCGCCTTGTTGGCCGGTTTTTGCAAGGCCAAACCGGAATCGGCCAAAGACTTGCTAACCCCAGTTTATACCCTGTTTAGCGCCTTACCGGGTGACCCGAGTCGTTTTCCCGACTTATTGCTTTGGCAACTTGCCAGGCTAACGGTCGACAGCGATCTGGTGATTGATGTATTGCGTAGCTTTAGTGCCGTTGATGCCACGATGGCAGACAATGCCTTAACCTATATGTTGGCATGGCCAGCTACCTACAAGATGGATGACATCTTGCTGCCAGCCGCCTTGCGGTTAATCGAGGCATCCAGTAGTCGTCATTTGCCTATCGTAACCCGTTTGCGTGACGCTGTGGTGGCACATTTACAGGCACGGGTTGCACTGGAGTTACAACCACCAGCCGATTGGCGACGTGATAACCAATTCAGTAACTGTAAGTGTGCAGATTGTGCAGAACTAAAGCAATTTTTGGCTAACACGGAACAAGAGCAATGGGTTTTCAAAGCGGCTGAAGCGCGGCGCACGCATTTGCAAGGCATCATTAGCCAACATAAATGCGATGTGGATTGCCGAACCCAAAAAGGTGGAACGCCTTATCGTTTGATCTGCACAAAAAACCAAGCCAGCTACCAACGCCGTGTTGACCAACGTACCCAAGATTTACAGCTATTGGCGAAGCTGGCCGTATGATATCGGCTTACGGCGTGATAATGCCGCAAATCATTTACGGCACAGCCTGGAAACAAGAACGCACCGCCGCGCTGGTGGAACAGGCGATAAGCCTGGGTTTTCGGGGCATTGACACCGGCTGCCAGCCCAAGCATTACCACGAAGCCGGTGTTGGTGCGGGGATTGCCGTGTGTTTAAATAAAGGCTTGGAGCGTAGTGAGCTGTACCTGCAAACTAAGTTTACCTCTCTAAATGGCCAGGATCCGCTGCGCATACCTTACGATGCCAAGGCCAGCCTTGCGGAGCAAGTTGCACAGTCCTTCCAGGCATCGCTTAAAAACCTGCAAACCCCTTATTTGGATTGCCTTGTGTTGCATTCGCCCATGCCAAACCCGCAGCAAACCTTGGCCGTGTGGCAGGCAATGACGGACATTTTCCACAGTGGCGCAGCCAGGCAACTGGGCATCAGCAATTGCTACAAGTTACAGGATTTAGAAGCTCTATATCACGCCTCAGAGATTAAACCGGCAGTCTTGCAAAACCGTTTTTATGCCGACAGCCAATACGACCGTGGCATCCGTGATTTTTGCCGGCAACACGGGATTGCTTACCAAAGCTTCTGGACGCTGTCTGCTAACCCACACATTTTGGCAGATACCCTGCTGCAAACCTTGGCGAAACAATACCAGCGCAATGCCGCACAGGTATTGTTCCGCTATTTGACCCAGATCGGCATTGTGCCGTTAACCGGCACGGCATCGGCCAAGCACATGGCGGAAGATTTAGCCATTTTCGAGTTTGAATTAACCGGTGATGAGTGTGCAGCGCTTGGGGCATTACTTTAACTCGATGTTCAATTTTTAAGCTTAGGAACGCGCACGAAATAACTTGAGCAAGTTCATGCTTCGACAGGCTCAGCACGAACGGTGGTGGCGTTTAAGTTGTTCAAGTTATTTCATGCACGTTCCTTAGAAACGTGAACATCGAGAATTCAGGATAGAAAACTGACTATTGTCTATCTTGTTGCTGGGAAAATTTAATTTCGATGGTAAATATTCACCCAGCCACCTTATTGACATTTGCAAGTTATTGATTATTTTATAATTAGATTATAAATAATAAGACATGCAAAAAAATAAGCTATTGAAATATATAGTTTTCATAAGGGGCTGGACGAGTATTTACTTTCGATGCGGACTAATCGATTGATTTACATTTAATTTTTATATGCTCTGAATTACTGACTGTGGCAAAAAAATCCATAATGCAGATTTACATACGCCGTGTGAACCAACCTTCTGAGAAGAACAAAGTTATCAAAGCGCAGTTAAAAAAACTATTGACTTAGGCCTGTCGAAATTGGCCATTTACACCAGCCTACTGATAGCGAAGCGCTTCTATAGGCTTGAGGTTGGCGGCTTTTCCAGCTGGATAAAATCCGAAGAATACCCCCACTGCGGTAGCTACGCCGAAAGCAAGCAATACTGAACTGAGTGTGACTACGACCAGCGTGTCATTGAATTGGCTATAGAAATACGCGCAGGCGACACCCAGCACAGCACCGATAAAACTACCCGCTAAAGAAATCATCACGGCTTCAAACAGAAATTGCAGCAATATATCGCGATTTTTTGCACCGATTGCCATGCGGATGCCGATTTCGCGGGTTCTTTCAGTGACGGACACCAACATGATGTTCATAATGCCGATACCACCCACCAAGAGGGACACTGAAGCAATCGCTCCCAGCATAGTCGACATTGCTTCTGTGGTGCTGGCGGCGGCTTGGGCAACGGCGGTGAGGTTGCGTACCGAGAAGTCATTCTCTTGTCCAACATGAATTCGGTGTCTGGTATTGAGTAATTCGTTCATGCTTTGTTCGGCTTTTGCCATGACCTCAGCAGATTTGGCTTTGACCAAAATCATCCTGACCATACCGGGAAATTGATTACCGAATAGTTGGCGTTGTGCTGTGGTAATGGGGATTAAAACGGTATCGTCCTGGTCGCGGCCATCCAAGCTTTGGCCTTTAGCCGCCAATACCCCTAAAACCATAAACGGGCTGTTTTTCACTCTGACCATTTTACCGACCGGATTTTCATCACCAAACAAATTACGCACCACGGTTTGCCCCATCAGCATGACCCGTGTGGCGGCACGAACATCGCTGTCGGTAAAACACGCCCCTGAAATAACCTGCATATCACGCACTTCCATCACCGCTGGCGTAGTACCTGACACTTGGGTACTCCAGTTGTTCGATGCATAAATTAATTGAGCGGTATTAAAAAGATTGGGAGCCACAGCAGCAATATCAGGCAGTTCACCAATGGCTTGGGCATCAGCCAAAGTGAGCGTTGGCACTGTGCCTGAACCTTGCCGAATACCACCCGCCGAGGTTGAGCCAGACAAGATAATAAACAGATTACTCCCCATAGAGGCTATGGAGTCATTCACCAGCATTTGCGCACCCTGCCCTATGGCTAACATCATAATGACAGCACCAACACCAAATACCATGCCCAACATAGTCAATAAAGTACGCATCCGGTTGGCAACCATAGCGGACCAACCTTCGCCCAGCAACGCACCGATAATCATGTGGGCTTGTCGCTGTCGATTTGCCCGTCTTTAACCCGTATTAAGCGCTTGGCATGGGTAGCAATATCCGGTTCATGGGTAACCAGAATAATGGTGATTTTCCGCTCCGCATTCATTGTCTCAAAAATTTTCATAATGTCTTCGCTGGTTTGGGTATCCAGATTGCCGGTGGGTTCATCCGCCAGAATCAGTTTTGGATCGGTAACCAAGGCTCTGGCAATAGCAACCCGCTGTTGTTGCCCACCTGACAATTGATTCGGTAAACGTTCACCCAATTCTGCCAAACCGACACGCCCCAGCATCTCTAGCGCTTTTGCACGCCGTGCCGCCTTACTTTTACCCGCATACAGTAACGGTAAAGCGATATTGTCCAATAGTGAGCTACGCGGCAATAAGTTAAAGCCTTGAAAAACAAAGCCGATCAAGTTATTGCGTAATAAAGCAAGTTCATCTGAGTTTAAGGTAGCGGTATCTCGGTCTTCCAGATAATAATGCCCAGCGGTGGCGGTATCTAAACAGCCCAGAATATTCATCAGCGTAGATTTGCCAGAACCGGAATGCCCCATAATGGCGACAAACTCACCGCCTTCGATAGTGAAATTAATATCCTTAAGCACGGGTACGTTGGCTAAATATTGCTTATACAGTCCGGTAACACAAATTAAAGGCCTTATCATCAGAAGGCTTTGATCCGGAAGTTTTCTTTCGCTGCGCTTTGAACTTTGGTTTTGTCTAATTGAAGATCTTCTAAGATAACCGCATCCCCTGCTTTTAAATCGCCACTCATTAATTCAACATACTTGCCATCAGCAATACCTATCTGCACGGGAATGGCCTGGACTTTGTTGTCCACTAAGCGATAAATAATATTGCCAGACTTTGGTGCAACCGTACCGCTAGGGCGAAACTTCAGTGCTGCCAAAGGCAATTTCAGAGTATCTAGGCGTTCCTTAATAACGATACTAACGAAGGCCGTCATTCCGGGCAATAATATTTCTTCTGGATTATTGACGTCCACCACGACGTCATAGGTCACTACATTCTGCAACACTGTGGAATCCAGCCTGACACGCCGAACCTTACCCTTAAAAAGCCGGTCAGCATAGGCATCGACGGTAAAACTGACCGCTTGTCCGATACGGACACCGCCGACATCAGCTTCGGCAACCGAGGTGTCAATCTGCATCCGTTTTAAATCCTGGGCAATCTTAAATAAGGTGGGGGTAGTAAAGCTGGCCGCAACGGTTTGGCCTATATCAATACTCCGCGACACCACTACTCCGGAAACGGGGGATTTGATGATGGTATAGCCTAAATTGGTTTTATCGCGTTTAAGTACGCCTTGTGCTGACTTCACCTGTGCCTGGGCAGCCGCTAACGCCTGGATCGACTGGTCGCGTTCTGATCTGGGAATATAATCTTGGCCATAGAGCTCTTTCGCGCGGCTGGCATTGGCTTCAGCCAATTTTAGAGAGGCATTGGCATTGGCGAGATTCGCTTGGCTTTGTTCGAGTTGCGCATTAATCAAGGCAGGGTCAATTTCTGCTAAAACCTGATTTTTTTTTACCCGATCATTAAAATCAACATTCAGTTTATTAACCACCCCCGAAATCTGGGTACCGACATTGACCAACACCACGGGGTTGAGCGTGCCATTAGCGGAAACAGATTTGACAATATTGCCTTTTACTAAGGTTTCGGTGCGATACTGGGGTAAAGGTGCAGATTTTGGCCACTTCAGGTAACCATAAGTCCCCGCCATTGCCATCAGTAGCACAAGCAAAATTTTCACTGTTCGCGTCATATCATTTATCTGGGCAAGGAGGCATAATCTAACCGCCCCAAGGCCTGCGCCAATTGAGCTTTTTGGGTTAGCCACGTATATTGTGCCTGGATGAGTTGCAGCCGGGCATTGGCAAGACTAGATTGGGCATTCAAAAGATCGATAACAGTGCCGGCACCAGCTTCATAACTGCCCATCGCCACTTGTTGCGTTTGCAACGCACTTTCCAGTAACGCTTCACTGCTATTGAAGCTCTCATAGGCGGTATTTAATAGTTGATAGGATCGCCAAACATCCAAACTCACAGATTGATCCAGCTGATCTAAGTTCGCCCGTTTAACCTCAAGCTGTTCTTTGGCGCTGCGGATTTGGTAAGTCGTATTGAAGCCTGTAAATAGAGGTACGCTCACTTGCATACCTAGCGTCCAGCTTTGGGTATCGCTAGGTATGCTGGTATGGTTGTAGCCGTAATTGGCAATCAAGGAAATCGTCGGCAGATGCCCCGCTTCTGCGGCTTTAACATTCGCTTCGGCCGCCTTAATAGTGGCTTCGGCGGCGGCCAAATCAGGACGTAAAGTTTTGGCTTCTTCAATCAGTTGATGCACATAGCTGTTTTGTTGGGCATCTGGTTTAGGGAGAGAAGGCGGGGCAATAGCCAAGTGATAATCGGCTTCGAGTCCTAATACATTGGCTAAAGTACCGCTAGCAATCCGGGCATCGCCTTCAGTCTTTTGCCGATTCAGTTTGGTTTGGGCAAAGGCTGTTTTCGCCAGGAGTTCATCGACTAAAGCGACCGTACCGATTTCATGTCGGGTTTGCGCCGCTAAAAAAGAGGCCTGGCTGGCTTGCTCGGAAATGATGGCCGCTTCTGCGGCGGATTGCGTGGCAAACACTTGATAATATCCCTGAATGGCAGACAACATGACCGACTGCAATACCGCATCATGCGTCCAATTCGACGCTTTTAGGGTTTGTTGGGCGATTTCAAGCTGCGCTTCGCGTCCACCAAAGTTATACAACAAATAATTTAAGCTGAGTACCGGCGAAAAACGATTAATCTGTTGTGTAGCACCATTGCTATTACTGATACTGGTAACTTGCAAACTGCTGCTGGCTGAATTCATACTGCGTGACACTGAGGCATTCAGCGTAATCGTCGGCAAATAAGCCGCTTTGGCGATACCGACTTGTCCAGCCTGGTACAGTGCATTCGCCCAGGCTTGACGGGTTTGCGGATTGTGACACAATGCCTGATTAAGTATATCCACCAGCGTCCACGCGTGTTCGTCTGCTCTGTTCAGCTGGCAGGGATCTTCAGACTGTTGCTGATTTCCCCCTGAACTTTGGCTGACTTGTTGACGGGTTGCGAATGGATCATCCAGTATGCCATTGTGTCCCCACGCCGCCCGTAGTGACCAGCACAGTAAAATGCCAGTTCCTAAAAGCCTACTATAGAGCTTTAAGCGCACCCTATTGCCAATGGGCAGTAAGCACTTAATGCCCCAAAAACCAATAAATAACATGCGCTGACTCAGTGATGCGGTAAAAACTCCGGTAAGTGCTGACGAATATCCGTAACACTCAAGGTTGTTATACTTTTATCCACGGTATAACACACCGATTTTTCTAACTGATCTGGCAATTGGCTACGTAGTAACCCCAAAAAAGACGGCCCTGCTACCAGAATTATTTGTTCAAATTTATGGGCGTTGTACGCCTCTACCAGACAATCCTTAATTAACTTCGCAAACACATCTGACTCATGTTGTTTAGGGTCGGTTTGCTGGCTAAAGGCATGTCCTACCCCGTCAGAAGATTTAATGCGTCCAGGTAAATCGGTGGTTATTTCCCGGTCATGCAATCGACCCTCGGGATGCGCCAGGCCATCAAATTCTTCTAAAGCAGAGGATGGCGTAGCCGCCGTAAAAAAACGGGCGCGGGTATTATCAGCGACCAGTATCCAAGTTAATTTCATCACGATGTCCTTTTAAAGTAATAGCCGACAAGCGAATAGGCTTGCCATTCAAGTATTGGCTACCCGCTTAATACTGGACAAAATGTAGGTTGAGCCTGCCAAACAGCAGGCAGCCTAACCTACTTGAATGCTATTATTCTTTGCCCCGCATTAAGTTGATAGTGGTAAATAAGACTCCCTATCAGAGATGGCATTATTTGCTTTTTTTATACGATCGTCTGTTCGATAGCGTACATAGGTGTGACTTTTCTAAGTCGCTGACAGAAGGGTGTCGCTGGGCTGATGAAAATCAGCCATAATTTATCGCATTATCGATAACAAAGTTGTATGGTTTATGTTCCGTTTAAGAAAAAACAAACTACAGCATGTCAGAAAATATTTATACAAGCTCGCTCAGGAAATCAGAGCTTGTAGGGTGGTTTCGCGCCAGCAAACCGCGAATCAACGCTCAATGCCAATGTCCAGTAGACGCATTGTGGCGGATTGCCTAGCAGTGAATCCACCCTACAATTTTGTTCTGTCGTATGTTGCAAAGACCTACGAGGTTTTTAAAACCTCATAGGTTTCACGCTGGCCAAAAACATACCCAACATATCAAAATTGACTAAGTACTGGCCTCAGTCATTTTTGTTCTAGCAGAAATAGCCAATCTATCGAAAAAAAATAACTCATGGCTCAACAAGCCTACTACCCTCACAAATGAGCCTATCAATTCAATTTCAAAACATAATTGTACTAAACTGAAGATTAGATTCATTGAATCAAAATTACCTATAACAAACGCAGACACTTCAAGAGGCTTGCCGCACATTAACTTATTGGCGCTGCTGGCATTTTTCGTGGTTATCAATAATGTGTTAATGAATTTTTACCTATACTTTTATACCTGTAGACCGATCAAAATGGATATTAAACGCCTATTATTATTTTACACGCTTATTTTTTTAGCAAACCGTGTCTGGGCAGAGGCTAAAGCACCTTGGGTGGGCACCAGTTTATTAGGGACACCTTGTATTGGAGGCGGACAAGGTTACGGGCCTTTTGATTACACGAAAAAAAAATCATATACACCAGAAAATCTTATACTGGTTGAATCCGCACATTTTACGCCAGAAGTGGAAAACTTAATTAAAGGTAACCGTGGCTATTTAGACAGTGATATCGACTACACATTAAGAGCCTGGCCTAACCATCATCGGGCATTATTGAGTATCACTCGGTATCAATTAAAAATTGACAACAAATTAAGTAATGCTCGGCTAAAAACGCCGGTTGAATGTTATTTTCAACGAGCGCTTCATTTTAGCCCTAAAGATGCTATCAGCTTATCGCTTTATGGCTATTTTTTACGAAAAACTGGACACTTAAAAGCCGCCGTGTCTGCTTATGAACAGGCGCTTACGCTCGCACCAGATACCTCTAAAATGGAATACGCTTACAGTCTGTTGTTAATTGATCTTAAGCAATATGACAATGCACTGGTATATGCAAAAAAAGCCTATCAACACGGTATGCCACCCCAAGGTTTAAAAAATAAATTAATTAAATTAGGCGCGTGGAAATAAGCCGCTTTAGTATTTGCCTAAATGGTATGCACTCACCTCCCTCTTTGAAAAAGAGGGGGACTGAATGATTACCCTGTGTATTAAATTTGTTAATCGATGCCTGTTAAATATCCAGATGACACCCCAAATCCACCACACGGTGAGTAGGAATATTAAAATACTCCATCGGACTGGCAGCGTTACGCCCCATCCAGCTGAACAAATGCTCACGCCAGAGTGCCATGCCAGGCCGAACCGTCGGAATGGCAATTTCGCGGCTTAAGAAGAACGAGGTTTTTTCCAGATCAAACACCAAGCCCAGTCGCGCACATAAGGCTAATGTAGTCGGTACATCCGGATCTTCCATAAAGCCATAGCGGGAAATTACACGGAAAAATTGTGATCCCAAGTCCTGTATTTCAATGCGTTCACCGACTTGTAAATAAGGCTCATCTTCCACTTCCAGCGTCAAAAACACCACGCGCTCATGCAACACCTTATTATGTTCTATATTGTGTAAAAATGCGTTCGGGACAGCCTTGCTGTTGCTGGTCATAAACACCGCCGTACCCGATGCGTGTAGCGTAATATCATGGCGTAACTTTGCGGTATCAGTGGTTAAGGGCATGATTTCCGCCAGCCTTATCGCCATTAAGCGCTTGCCTTGTCGCCAGGTAATCAACACAGTAAAAATAATTACCCCCATCGCCAGCGGCAACCAGCCGCCGCTGGGAATTTTATGCAGGTTAGCGCCAAAGAACGCCAAATCTACTACCAGAAAGACTACCATCAGCACGCTGACTTTTGCCCAGTGCCAATGCCAGCCTTTCAGCATGACGATACCGGCCAGCAGAGTTGTCACCACCATCGTACCGGTTACCGCGATACCGTAAGCAGCGGCGAGTCCACTGGAGGTTTTAAACAGGATAACCAGCAATATCACGCCAATTAATAACCCCCAATTGACTATCGGTACGTAAATTTGGCCGATTTCCTTGGCGGAGGTATGGCGAATTTGTACGCGTGGGAAAAAACCCAGTTGTACAGCTTGCTTGGTTAACGAAAACGCGCCAGTGATGACGGCTTGCGAGGCGATAACGGTGGCTAAAGTAGCCAGAATAACCAGCGGTATCAACGCCCATTGTGGCGCTAACAGATAAAACGGATTTTGTACGGCAGCGGGGTTTTGAATGAGCAATGCGCCCTGGCCATAGTAGTTGAGCAACAAGGCCGGCATAACAAAACTGAACCAGGCATAGCGGATCGGCTGCCTGCCAAAGTGTCCCATGTCGGCGTACAAAGCTTCTGCGCCGGTTAGCGTTAGCACTACCGCACCGAGACTTAAAAAGCTCAACAGTGGATCGTGCTGCATAAAATGCACGGCATATTGTGGGTTAAGCGCCTTTAGTATCTCTGGGTATTTTAAGATATTCATCACGCCCAGCGTGGCCAATACCAAAAACCACAGGCACATAATCGGGCCAAAAAATTTGCCGATTAGCTCAGTGCCGTGGTGCTGGATGGAAAACAGCAAAATTAAAATAACCAGCGCCGTGGGCAGGATAAAAGTTTCCAGCTTGGGGGCGATAACGCCCAAACCTTCGACGGCACTGAGTACTGATATGGCGGGGGTGATGATGCCGTCACTGTAAAACAGCGCCGCGCCCAATAAACCCGCCGACAGCGCAAATTTGGCCAGCCAGCCTTTGTCGCCGGTGAGTTTATGGGTTAAGGCAAACAATGCCAGAATGCCGCCTTCGCCGTGGTTGTCGGCTTTCATAATGAAAATCAGGTATTTTAGGGTGACCACCATGAGGATCGACCAAAACACCAGCGATAACACGCCCATGACATTATCAGGGGTCAATGCGGGCGCGTGTTCACCGAGAAAGCATTCTTTCAGCGCATACAATGGGCTGGTGCCGATATCGCCATACACCACACCGATAGCGCCTAATATTAAAGCCGCACTGGAGGTTTTATGGCCATGAGCATCTGGCGTTTTTGGGTTGTCCGACATGAGATTAATCTCGATTGAAATAATAAATGAAGTCTGTCTGTGAAAGGCGTAAAAGTCAGTTACTCAAAACTTTTTGGCCATAGTTTAGCGACGTGATGAACGCGAATAATTTCTACCTGTTCGTTGCGTACTCGATACACAACAATATAGTTTTTGTGTACGACTAATTCTCGTGTACCCATGACACGACCAGGACGACCAAGCTCAGAAAAATCAGCAAGCAGATGAGTTTTGTTGCGGATTTCTTGTACAAAAGTGTTGGTGCGAACGGCTTTATCTTGTGCGCTGTAGTCAGCGATTAAACTTACATTTTTAAGCGCTGTTTTCGTCCATTTAACTATCATATTGCGCAAAAAAAGCATCTACTTCTTCCACGCTGGCAAATTCGCCACGGTCTGCTTCTGCCAACCCACTTTTTACATCTTGAATTTGCCACATTTCTACTTCGATGTAGCCGCGCAGCGCTTCTACAGTCAAAAAACTTTTTGTGCGTCCAGTGGCTTTGGTGAGCGCCTCAAGTTGACCAGCAAGCTCCAAAGGTAAGCGTACATTAAGACTTTTTTCGGTTTGCATAGGATTTAACCATAGGATGGTGTATTACGTGAACAGTATAAGTAATACAAAAAACCTGTCAACAGAAGAAACTGCGCCCGAAATAGTAGCTGTATGAGGCGGCACAAACTCACGGCTAAAATTATTTACGCCAAAACTCCGGCACAAATAAAATAATCACCGAAAATATCTGTACGCGTCCCAGCAGCATGGCCACCGTGCAAACACCGGTTTGAAAGTCGCTCAAGCCTGCGTAATTGCTGGCAGGACCTACCTCATTAAGGCCAGGGCCTGCGTTATTAAAACACGCGACAATAGCAGACAGTGCGGTAATAAAATCCAAGCCACTCAATAACAGGGTAAACACCAATACCACAATGCACATAAAATACAGAAAGATAAAGCCGGTGACCGAAGTAACAATACTGTGGCTGATGACATTCTGACCAATTTTTACTGATTTTACCGCATTAGGATGTATAAATTTAAACAGTTCCAGGCGTGTCTGTTTGAGCAGGATGATAGTGCGAATCATACGCATACCACCGCCGGTAGAGCCAGACGAAGCCGAGATACAGCTGAGAAACAGCATCCACATCGGCACAAAAATAGGCCACTTATTAAAATCTGTGTTGGCAAAGCCGCAATCAGTGGCAATGGTGATTAAATTGAATGAGCTATAGCGCAAGGCTGTTAAATAATCTGGATACGTGCCGTTATGCCATAAAACACCTGCGGTTAATAAACAACTGCCCAGTACCAGCGCCAAAAAAGCCTTGGCTTCGGCATCGCGGCCATAAGGACGTAATGATTGTTTTTTAAGGACAACAAAATGGGTGGCAAAGTTGATGGCCGCTAATAGTTGAAAAATGGACAATACCACTTCAATGGTCAGGGAATCGAAAAAGCCCACACTGCTATCGTGGGTGGAAAAGCCGCCCAAACTCATCGCGGCAAAGGCGTGGCATACTGCATCAAACCAGTTCATCCCTGCCAATTTTAGCGCGATAATGCAGGCTACCGTAAAGCCTGCATACACATACCACAAGGCTTTAGCGGTTTGGGCAATGCGCGGGGGTAAGTCGGATTCTTTAACCGAACCTGGTGATTCGGATTTAAGCAACTGCATACCACCGACCCCTAAAATCGGCAAAATGGCAATGGCGAACACAATGATGCCCATACCGGCAATCCAGTTTAATTCATGTCGCCACAAATTAATCGACTTGGGTAAATGGTCGAGGCCGCTCAGTATGGTCGCCCCTGTTGTTGTCAGCCCCGATACCACTTCAAAATACGCATCAATAAAACTGAGTTGCGGCATGTAGAACAGTAACGGCAAGGTACAAAATACTGGGATTAAAGACCAGGTGATGGTCACCAGTAGAAAGCCGGCCTGACGAGAAACCTTTTTAGGAATGTGTCGGGTCGGGAAAAACATAAGCAACCCAGCTATCAAGGTAATCAACGTGCCTTGCAAAAAAGCATTAGTCGCACCGTCTTGTATGATCTGTGACAACAGCCAACAGGTTGCCATTAGGCTACTGCATCCTATGGTAACCAGGCCGAAAATATGGATAATGGTGAAAATAACGATCATGATGTTAGGTATTTACCTTAGACCTCGTTATAACGACGCTACGTGGTCTGTTTGGGGAATCACTTAATTGAGTGGCTGGAACAGTTTTTCAATGTTCACTACCAGATTTTTATCCATCGCAAACATAACAACATGGTCGTTTTCTTCAAACACACTGTCATGATGAATAGAAATGACTTTTTGGTTGCGGATTAATGCCCCCAACACAATGCCTGCTGGAAATTTAATGGCATCCACGCGTTGCCCGACTACAGTATGCGAGCCGTTATTCAAGTGAGCAACTGCCTCAATCGCCTCTGCTGTGCCGCCGCATAATGAGCTGACTTGCGCCACATCGCCTTTACGGACGTGCTTTAAAATAAAGCCCAGCGTTTCCTGATTGGGCAATACCGCGACATCAATACCCGTGCCTGGCAGTAGTTTGCTGTAAGACATGTTATTCAGCAGGCAAATCACCCTGCGTGCGCCCAAACTTTTGGCCAGTGAGGCGGAAATAATATTTACACCATCGTTATCGGTGACCGCGCAAAATAAATCCGTGCTATCAATAGACTCATCCAGCAACAAAGCTTCGTCCGAACAATCGCCTTTTAAGATGATGGCCTTTTCAATTTCATTGGAAATTTTCTTAGCGCGTCGGAGATCCTTTTCAATGATCTTGACCTGATAATCGTCTTGCAAGGCCAAACCCAAACGTTTACCGATATGGCCGCCGCCAGCGATAATAATTCTTTTAATAGGCGCTTCTAGTTTATGTAAGGCGCGTAGTACACGACGTACTTCATCACGCGGTGCAGCAATAAACAATTCATCGCCCGTTTCAATAGTGGCATCACCCGTGACTTCCAGTGGCTTGCCCTGGCGAAAAATAGCGACGATACGAATTTGGCCGCTGGCCATCAAGCCTTTTAAATCCTTGATTTTTTTGCCAGTGACAAAGCCATCCACCATGACTTTAACGGAAAACAAACGCACCAAACCACCTGCAAATTCTGAAACATGCAGCACACCGGGGAATTCAATGAGGTTGTGTATGGCATTTTTGACAATTTGCTCGGGGCTGATGACATGGTCTATGGGGATACCATTCGGGCCGAACAAATGTGGGTGTTTTAAGAAATCAATAGCGCGGACGCGAGCGATGGTTTTGGGCCGGCTGTACAAGGTGTTGATCACCATGCACGCCAACATATTGGTCTCATCACTGTCGGTAACAGCAATGACCATATCGGTGTTTTCTACACCGGCTTGCTCTAAAACACAAGGATGAGCGGCATTACCGGTTACGGTGGCAATATCGAACTTTTCTTTCAGAGCATCCAGCAGTGGCTGTTTAAAATCCACTACCACAATATCGTTATTTTCACGCGCTAGCGCTTCAGCAACCGACGAACCTGTTACGCCAGCGCCGAGTATAAGTACCTTCATTTATAGCCTACAAAAATTTAGTGCTATCAATTTTAATGCTTGATAACCATCAGTAATCTCGATGGGTGGCTATTTTAGCGTAATTAAGGACTGAGAACACGGGTTAATTTAAACTTACCCTCATTGTGTATTTTAGGTTGGCAACTTAAAGATCGGGCAATTAAAAAATCCGTTCCTTGTCGAATCATGAACAACAAACCTTTCGACAAGCGTAGATACCATCTTAAGTTGATGGCCTGTATTTTGGGCAATGAACAGCATTGATAGAAATGTTTATCTTAAAACGTAAAATACACCTTGTTGATTTATTTGGAACCGTTAATTTAATTGACATTTAACACTATAATCGTTAGATTTCTGCGTCGCTTTCAGAAGTCTTTACAGGTTTTCACGGATGAGTTTATAAAGAACAAGGTTACTGCCATACTTTAAATCGAGTCCATTAATGTTAAAAAATATAGCTTTGGCAAGTACGTTAATTCTGTTGTCTATAAATACTGCGCTAGCAGCACTGTCATGGAACTTCAAGTCTGACATACGTGCAGAACTGTCTCCTACCCAAAAGGGTGTATGGGGCTTTATGCAAAATATTCCTGGTAACACCAAGCCTGCCAAATATACTTTACTGCCAACGTACCAAAGTAATTGTGATTTGACACGTTGGCATGTGCCTCGCGATCCCAATTTTAGTTGCTGGCAAGATATAAAATCAGAAGCCGTTATTGGTACACCCACCAAAGGAACATTTTATCTCTACATGATACCTGGCAAAGACAATCAGCTTATTTTGCGCTGGCAAAGCCCCATAGCAGGCAATGTTAGTATGACAGGTCGGGTTACGGATACCGATGACGGTTTAATAAACTGCAATAAAGGGGGTCACGATGGTATCAAATGGTTTTTAAGAACAGAAACAGCCATTCTTAAACAAGGGGTAATAGCCAATGGTAAAGGCGCAAGTTTTGCCATTCCACGCTTACCTGTAAAAAAGGCGGCACGTTTATATGTTGTTATTGATAAAGGCAAAAACAATTGGTGCGATTCAACTGATGTAGATTGGAGTATTAAACAGCTCACAACCGTTACGCCGCCCGCACCCACTGTTTTTGGGGCGGCAGGCGGTATTGCGTTTACGGATAAAGTGGCCAGCACACAGACATTAACCGGCATTGCTCTGCGCACCCAGTGGTGGATTACCTCGATTCAAGGCTTAACAAATGGCAGGGCGTTGCCGGTACATGGGACATCAAGCTCCGGGGCTAGGACGGTAGTCAAATGGCCAGCCAATGAATACCTGGTGCGGGCTTACGGAACTTATGGTGATTATCTAGGGAAAATCAGTTTCGTCACCAACACGGGTAAGGTATTAGGCCCGTATGGTGATGCAGATGCAAAGACCAGCCCGAAAAAATTTGATTTAAAAGTACCCGCCGGCAATCAGATCGTTGGTTTTAAAGGCCGAGCAAATACTAAAATTTTATATGCTATTGGCCTGATTTATCGTAAGGCCGCTCTTCCACCTGCAGTTGTTGCGCCAGATCTGGCGGTTACACTCGCGCAGCCTTTTCCTCCCTTAACGGCAACCGCGTTGAGCGAAATTACGGTAACTATTAAAAACCTGGGGACAAGCACGGCAAAAGCACCGCTGACGCTAACAATGCCTATGACAACAGGTATTGAAACCCCTATTAAGTTTGCACGCAATGTCGATGCCTGGGTTTGCATTACCAATAATGCAACAAAAAAACTTACTTGTACGTCCAGTAAAACGATAGCGGGGCATGGAAAAGAAACCTTTAAGTTAGCCGTTGCGCCGACAAATAGCATGGCAGGCAAAAAAATTGGGGCTTTTAAAGTAACGGTTAGCACTGTCGCCGGTGAAAAAAATATAACCAATAATACCGCATTATTGATACCAGCCGGAACTGTTAAGAAATTGAGTTTGCCTGGCATAAAAGACGATACTTACAGCAAGTTGCTGTTAAACCCAGCGATGATACGGAAAGCAGCCTTCTCGTTACCATTAACCAATTTATTGGCACCACACTACCAATTTAAGCCAGATACCAAGACATATTCTGGTTCGGATTTCTATAAATTAAACATTGACCGTATTAAGACCCATATTTTACCGCCGGGATTCCCCGCCACTACTGTAGATGCCTACGGTGATTGTGATTGCATGGAAACCTTTAGTTATCCCGCGCATACGATTATTGCAAATTCCACGCTGGACAAACGTGGTAAGCAAACGCTCATTCAATTTAATGATAATCGAGATGTTACAACGCATTTACTGCCGTTGGATGCCTCTATTCATGGTGCAGATCGAGCAGAGCCCCAGATCCGAAGCGTAGTTCATCTTCATGGCTTTAAACAAGTTGACGAAAAAAGCGATGGTTATCCTGAAGCCTGGAAATCCCCTTTGGGTAAAAAAGGTGAAGATTTCGTTAATTCAGAGTCAGGGCATAGTGTGCCTCATAATCCCGATCCCTTTGTTCAGCAAAATAAACAAGCTGCCAGTTTGTTATGGTTTCATGATCACACCTTAGGTATCACCCGGCTTAATGTTTATGCTGGTCTCGCTGGATTGTATGTGCTGCGCGATAACAACGAACAAGCCATGATTGACAATGGCAGTTTGCCTAGTGGTGCCTATGAAATTCCGCTGGCATTACAGGATCGTATGTTTCATACGGACGGTTCTTTAGCCTACCCTGACCGTAATCCTGAGATTAAGAGTGCTCCAAAACTCAGTATGCTGCCAGAATTTTTCGGTAAAGTAATCGTGGTGAACGGTATTGCCTGGCCGTATTTAGAGGTCGAACCACGCAAGTATCGCTTTAGGCTGCTCAATGGTTCCAATGCCAGGTTTTATAGTTTGACATTATCCAACAGTGCCGGTTTTTATGTATTAGGGACAGAAGGTGGATTTTTACCTGCCCCTGTTCCAACTAAAAGTCTAACCATAGGTCCAGGTGAACGCTATGATTTTGTGATCGATTTTTCAGCCGCCGCCCATAACCAGACCATAATACTGAAAAATTCGGCAAACTCGCCATATCCTGACGGCGATGACAAGGTAACGGCTGGACTGGATGATCAAATTATACAGTTTCGGGTTACACAACCGTTATCAAGCGTGCCCAGAAAATCATTGCCAACTAGGCTTCGCTTACCGGATACCACGGTTTTAAAGCCTGTTAAAACGCACCAAGTGTTATTGGCAGAAACTGTAGATCCACACGGTCGTGTGCTGCCTATTTTAGGCACTGTCAAAGAGGGCATTAAACATTGGATGGCTCCTCCTACTGAAGTCCCTAAAGCGTTTACTACCGAAACCTGGGAAATTTATAATCATACGGTGGATGCACATCCTGTGCATTTACACGGTGGGCATTTTAAAATTATAGATCGCCGAACGTTTAGCGCAGACGATAATGACTTAAAAGGTTTAACGCATATAAAGCTCTCTACCGTCTTAGAACCCAAAATTCCATATGAGCAAACCTGGAAAGATACGGTTATTGCTTGGCCGGGACAGATGACCCGCATTAATGTCAAGTTTGAAAATGCTGGGTTATTTGTGTGGCACTGCCATATTCTGGAACACGAAGATCATGACATGATGCGACCTTTGTCCGTGCAATAGCTCCCAATGGATAACGAGAAGATTATGAAGGCCTTATTACCGATTGTATTTTGTCTACTGTCTGTTACCGCCGTTGCTGAAGATATCTACATGCCACCAAAAATCATGACGGATGCAGAAGTCCGGCAAGCTGAAATTGATATGGAAAAAAGTCGGCTCGCCATCAGTTATCACTGGCGAACTCGCTTGGCCATAGCCCAAGAAAAAGCCAGGCAACAGGCTGAAATCGATGCGACTTTAAATAAATCCAGTGACGCTGATGTTGGACATAAGCATTAGGAATACCTCTAATTGTGTACTTCGACAAGCTCAGTGCGAACGGTATCCTAATTCAACTACTTATCCGTTCGTGGTTAGACAAGCTCACCACGAGCGGGACTGGCCAGGGCGAACAGATGAAATAACGGCTGAAACGCTTTTACCGCTGTGACAGCTAACGCAAGAAATTATTTGCTGCATGCCTCAGGACTCTCTTTACAGGCATAATCAATAATAAGTGATTCAAACCAGTTACCGAATTCACTGCCGCCTTGTTTCATCTGAGATGCCGGAGTGCCGTAAGATACAACCGATACTACAAAATTACGCTTAGCCCATCCTAACGAATCGCCCGTTGCAGGGGTGCCAAAGTTAAGGATGACGGGGCTGCCGTCCGAACCCCCCGCCATATTTGAGCCAAAAATTCCGGTATTATTGGGAGCTGTGGCAACATTGCTGTCTACTCGGTGGTTTATTTTGCCTTTATCCAGGTTATTGGAATAACCTAGTACCGTAACATGATGACCAATCATGCTGGACAGTTTGTAATTTAACACGCCCGTGAGGTCGCCAATGCGTTTGCCGGCACTGTTGGCTTTAAAGACGATAAGCGCGTAGTCAGCTCGGTGTGGCATTTTGCCGCCACCTTCATACCATTCAGTTCTTACCCAAGAATTATCAGTCCCCTCCCAAATGCCATAGCGTGCCGATGGACCATTCCGATAGCCCGGTGCAAACTTGAAATCTTTGAACCAGCCATCTTCTTTGCCATTACCAGAATGTACGCAATGACCGGCAGTAAGCACAATGCCGGGCTTTATCACGCTGCCCGTACAGACACCTGCCAAACCATCGGGCTTGGTAAACCAAAGTTTGCCGATAGCCCTATACGGAAAGGTGACATCTGCTTGACGCGGTATGACAGGGGAATCTGTATAGTATATTTTACTGCTACCAACCGCTTTAGGCATGGGTGGTATCGCTTGGGCGATGATGACGGGATTAAGCTTTTTATTGGCCATGGCGGCGTGTTGCGCCTTGGTGTCGAGCGCCAGGGCGGGAGCGGCAATCAACGTAGAAGCCATTACACAAAACAGGGAAATTTTTATTACTGTGGTCACGGATTATCCTTTTGAGAGAGCGGTAATGTGTACCAGATAAGGCAATTTCTAGCATGCCGAAGGCACTAGCTTGCATATGTCGTTTATGAAAGTTGAAAACTGTCCATCGAATTTGCTACCGGCTTGTTTCATCAGGGTGGCCTTGGGGGTATACGATACAACTGAGACGACACGATTGCGGTAATCACCACCGGCTGGATCACCTTCTGAATATTCCCCAAAATTAACTATAACCGGAGCCCCATCCGACCCTGTGCCCATATTAGAGCCAAACTCCCCCATGTTACCTGTGCCGTTAACAACAGTACCATCCACTCGGTGAAGGATCTTACCTTTATCCAAATTATTAGGATAACCCAAGACGGTAACATGATGACCCACCATGTGATTTTCCCAGTAACCTAGCCAGGTCAAGTGATCACCAATGCGCTTGCCTTTGATTTTTTCTTTAAAAATGATAACAGCATAATCAGTTGCGTGCGGCGGTTTACTGTGGCCGCTGTACCAGTCTGGCGCTACGAAAGGGCGGTATTCGATCTCAGTCCAAACGCCATTGGGTGTGGTATCTTTGTAATATCCCGGTTCAAATCGAAAATTGTAAGAATAACCACTGACTGAGCCATTGCCAGAATGCACGCAATGGCCAGCAGTAAGAACTAGGCCGCGTCTTATGATGCTGGCCGTACAAACACCTGGAGAGCCATTGGACTTGGTGAACGAGAGCCTGCCGATGGCATAAAAAGGATAAGAGGTATTGGCTGTAGGGGTGGTTACAGCAGAATCAGTAAATTGAAGCTTGCTGCTGCCCACTGATTTAACTACCGGTGTAGATGTCGGCAGTTGTATTTTATTGTCTAATGCCGAGTCTGAAAGCGATGTCACTATAGGCAATACGCTTTGAGCTGTTGCGTAATCTTCTGTTCGAAATGGTTGACTTTTTTCAAACGTCGATATCTCATTGCTCGTGATGCCTTGGGCTGTAGCAAAAAAAGGAAGCGTAAACAAAAATAGGCCTGTAATGTAAAGCAGGGAGTTTTTTTTGGATGGCATGGTTTTCCTCAAAATGAGTCAAGCATTAACGTTAAAATACAGTGTATTACCAGTGGCATTAACTTGTAATTAACATATTGATTTTAAAAAATATAAAGTCAATTTACATTTAGAGTGATTGTAAGAAAATCCAGTGGCAAGTGTCAATTTATTTGTAATAAAATGACCGTTATTTTAAAGAGAGTATGTAAAAAAATACTAAGGAACGTGCATGAAATAACTTGAGCAACTTAAACGCCACCACCGTTCGTGCTGAGCCTGTCGAAGCATGAACTTGCTCAAGTTATTTCGTGCGCGTTCCTAAGTTAATCATGTGTTATCTTGCATGACGGCAATGTTTTTAAAGGTGTAATTGCCAGATATTATTTTTTAGCCGTGCTATTGAATAGTTATAAATTGCTGTTATAGTATTGCTAATGAGAATGATTATTGATTCTTCTTTGATCTTTCGTTTATAGACCTCCCTAGGGTGTTACTGTATGTCGTTAAATTTAAAACATCTTGCTGTGGGCGATTTGGCTAAAATCACCGGCTTTGATAAGGCGGGTAAGGCTTATCGTAAAAAATTATTGGCAATGGGCTTAACCCCTGGCACACCATTCAGCGTGACCCGCTTTGCGCCAATGGGTGATCCGGTCGAAATTAAATTACGCGGTTTTTCGTTAACGCTCAGAAAGGATGAAGCCGCAGTATTGCTGTTAGAGAGGGTGTAATGCCAACTGACTGTACCATCGGTGTTGTCGGCAATCCTAATTGCGGCAAGACAACCCTGTTCAATGTACTTACCGGCTCCAAGCAACATGTGGGCAATTGGCCTGGTGTTACCGTAGAAAAAAAAACCGGCGAGTACCGCTACGCCAATCAAACCATCACCTTGGTTGATCTGCCTGGCACGTATTCATTAGAAGCCGCTGATGACCAAGTCTCTTTGGATGAAAAAGTCGCCCGTGATTTCGTTGCCTCCAAAGCCGCCAATGTCATTATCAATATTGTAGATGCCTCCAGTTTAGAGCGTAATTTGTATCTCACCTCGCAGCTCATTGAAATGCGTGTGCCGATGATATTGGTACTCAATATGATGGATGCGGTTAAAAAACGCGGCATCAAAATCGATATTGACGCGTTAAGCGCTAAGTTAGGCTGCCCTGTTGTCGCTATTTCTGCCGCCAATAAACACGGCATTGACAACTTAAAAGCAGCTATTAAAAATAGTGTTGTCAATCAACAAATTCCAACAGTAACTATCCCCTATTGCGATGCTTTAGAACAAGCCGTCACCGTGTTATCGCCGTTATTAGCGGAAACCGCCGCACGCAAGTCTTGTAATTTACGCTGGTTAGCCTTGCGCTTATTAGAAGATGACACGCTGGCCAAGCACATCGTCGGAACCGATTTATTACCCACTGTTGCGCAACTGCAACGCCAAGTTGAAAGTGATACCCACGATGAAATCGACATACTGGCCGCCGATGCGCGTTACGGTTTCGTTAATACGCTGACACTGGCTACGGTGTGCAAACTACACGAAATCAGTCGGCACAGAACCGAACAAATTGACCAGATTGTCCTTAACCGCTATTTGGGCATTCCGGTGTTTTTACTGGTAATGTACACCATGTTTATGTGTACGATTAATGTCGGCAGTGCGTTTGTGGATTTTTTCGACCAAGCCGTAGGTGCGGTGTTGGTGGATGGCTTGGGCGTATGGCTGGCCACAATACACAGCCCACAATGGCTGACCGTGTTGATTACTCAAGGTATCGGCAATGGCGTACAAGTGGTCTCTACGTTTGTGCCTGTGGTGGGCTTTTTGTTTATGTTTTTGTCGGCGCTGGAAGATTCCGGCTATATGGCCAGGGCTGCGTTTGTTATGGACCGAGCCATGCGGATGATTGGCTTGCCAGGCAAATCGTTTGTGCCGATGATTGTAGGCTTTGGCTGTAACGTACCGGCCATTATGGCGACGCGCACGTTGGAAAAACAGCAGGATAGAATCCTGACCAATTTAATGAACCCGTTTATGTCGTGTGGTGCAAGGTTGCCGGTTTATGCCTTGTTTGCCTCGGCATTTTTTCCGGTGGGTGGGCAAAACTTGGTGTTTGGTTTGTATTTGTTTGGGATTGCGGTCGCGGTTTTTACAGGTTTGATCATGCGCCATACCTTGTTTAAAGGCGAGACTACCCCGTTTATTATGGAATTGCCTGCTTATCACATGCCCACACTCAATGGCGTATTTATACGCACTTGGGATCGCTTAAAATCGTTTTTGTTTAATGCCGGCAAAGTGATTGTGCCGATGGTATTGGTGTTGAATTTACTTAATACAGTAAATACCGATCGCTCATTTGGCCAGCAACCCGGCAGTCAATCGGTACTCAGTGCAATAGGCCGCAGCTTAACGCCGCTGTTTCAACCGATGGGTATCGCGCAAGACAATTGGCCCGCTACCGTGGGCATTTTTACCGGTGTGTTGGCCAAAGAAGCCGTAGTCGGTACCTTGGATGCGTTATACAGCCAGCAAGCCGGGGTAAAAGCAGCCAGTAATAGCACGTTTAATCTGCAACAGGCTTTGCTGGATGCCTGTTTAACCGTGCCGAAAAATCTTATGGCTATCGCTGATAATGTGTTAGATCCACTGGGTTTAAGTGTTGAGTCTGCGGCCAGTGCGCAAGATGTTAAAGCGGACACTTACGCCGCCATGCGACACAGTTTTGATGGCAAGGCCGGTGCGTTTGCGTATTTGCTGTTTATTTTACTGTATGCGCCGTGCGTGGCGGCAACTGCGGCCATTTACCGAGAAACCAACGCCAATTGGACAGTGTTTGTGGTGTTGTGGACAACAGGCTTGGCTTACGGATCGGCAACTATTTTTTATCAAGCGGTTACTTATATGCAGCATCCTGGTTATTCGCTGTGCTGGATCAGCGGTTTGTTGGGATTGTTTTTAACGGTATTGTTCGGGCTTTGGTTATACGGTCGACAGGACATAATAAAACCAGTTCATGGGGTGATGTAATGATTTTATCTGACTTACGAGACTGTTTAAAAGAGCGCAAACGCATCGCTTTAAAAGATTTGGTCGACCGTTTTAATATGGATGAAGATGCGCTGCGCGGTATGCTGGGCAAGTGGATCAGCAAAGGAAATGTACGCAGATTGCCCACCGGCACGGCATGCAGTTCAGGCTGTGGCAAATGTGATCCGGCTTTAACCGAGCTGTATGAGTGGGTAGAAAAAATCTAATACTCAGTCAATTTTGATATATCAGGTATGTTTTTGACCCACATGAGACCGACGAGGTTTTAAAAACCGCATAGGTCATTCGATTTACCAGACAAAATAAATGTGACTGAGTATTAGTACTCAGTCACATTTATTTTGCCGAGTGTGAATTTTAAAAAACCGTTCGTGGTGAGCTTGTCGAACCATGAACCACAAATCCTTCGACAAGCTCAGCACGAACGGAGTATTTTATATTACTCGACAAAGTAAAAATGACTAAGTACTAGTTCACATTGAACGTTACTCAACAAGAAACTCACGCATCATACCCATATCTTCATGTTCAAGGTTGTGGCAATGAAACATGAACAAGCCTTTATAATCCTGAAACGGCTTGATGAGTCGCACTGTCTCACCTGGCATAACCAACACCGTATCCTTAAGACCGCTATTAACAAAGCCCTGGTTTACCGTGGCATAACCGCCTTCATTAGCAGAATCGATACTACGACTGACAATTTGAAATGACTGCCCGTGCAAGTGTATGGGATGTGCCATCGCCATCATACCGCCCATCATGCCCATGCCACCCATACCCATACCGCGACCCATTCCCATTCCACTCATGCCATGCCCACCGCCCTGATCATGGAAGATTTCTATTAATTGTACGGTGTTTAAGGGGATGCGTTCGTTATCCTGAACATCGTTATAGGCATGGGGACGACCATTGAGCAGCATTTGCATGTGACCTTCAGAAATTGTGATTGGCACTGGCTGGTTAGGATTATGGCTATCGCTGATACTGTATCGGCTTATTTTTGATAAAGTTGAGGGTAGTTTGGTGCTGTCCGTTACTTTTTGGGTGATGCGTGCGGTAAAAATGGGGTAATCACTACCCACCGGTAAACCATAAGCCTGGGAACGCATCATACCCATGCCCATTGCTGGCACAACACCGGAAAAAGCCAGGCTACGCATCACCAGCTGTGAACCCACGCTACGGTTACTGAAATCCGCCCACACATCCAGGCGCTCGCCAGGTGCGAGCATCACGTAAGGCATGTTTTCGGGCTGTTCCAGCAAGCCACCATCGACACCCAGCACGGTAATCGGTGTACCATCATCCCAGGCCAACTTATAAATACGTGCGGTTGAGCCATTAAGAAAACGCAATCGATAAGCGCGGCTCGCAACTTCCAGTTGCATCTCAGGATGGCCATTGACCAGAATTCTGTTGCCATAAAACCCAAACATACTGCCGTGCATACCGGGTGAATAGATCAGCTGATTTTGGCTATCAAAAAGCTTGTCTTGAATAACAATAGGGATTTCAAATTCGCCAGAGGGTAATCCCAAAGCGGCTTCTTCCTCATCGTTAATAATCATAGCTCCGACAAGACCGTGATAAACCTGGGTTGCGGTCGCTTCGTGCGGATGCGGATGATAAATAGCCATGCAGGCCCGATTAACCACTTCAAATTCATAGACAAACGTTTGCCCAGAACTAATGGCATACATCGGATGGCCGTCAACGTCGGCAGGCACATGCAAGCCATGCCAATGGGTAATAGTATTTTCGGACAGTTGGTTATGCAGGTGAATCCGCACTTTCTGGCCTTTCTGTAACCGTATGACGGGGCCTAAAAAAGAGCCGGGTATTGCGGTCAGCGTTTGCTCTGGACCGTGCAAAAGCTTGGCGGAATATTGCTGTACACGGGTCTTCTGGCCTACCAAAACGGCTACTTCGGTCTCTTGACAAAACAGCTCAAGCTCAACATCCGGTTTAAAGTTTGCCGATGCCGGTCTGGGGGGCAATATTGGCATCCCGTGCATACTTTCTGCGGCGGTCAACCAACTGGGCATACTGGCAAGGGTTAAGAAACCGATGCCGCTTTGTTTTAAGAAATGACGGCGTGATTGAAATTTTGTAGTGAACATAATAACTCCTCAATGGGATTCGTTATGCCATGCTCTCCACCGTTTGTCGTTACAAAAAAATAGGGCTATCCACCTAAATAGATTTTATTTAAATAAGCAGCCCTACAGATGAGATATGGAGGATGTCATAATGTTATCGACGAGGTCACTGTGACATGTTTAGATTAATGGGCTTTGATGTAAATCAAGAAAGTCATAAATTGCAGATGAAGCCTTAGTAATCGTAAAGTTCGGTGCCGATGTTTACCTGCAAATTCAGTAAAACAAAGTTCGACCACCATCCACCGTAAAGACCTGGCCAGTTACGTAATCAGCGTCTTTAACCAAATAACGCACAGCTTTAGCAATATCCTCCGGCATACCACATCTCGCTAGCGCTACACGCTGTATGATGTCAGTCTGCTCATGCTCGGATAGCTGTTTTTCCGGCCACAATATCGCGCCAGGTGCAATCGCATTAACCCGAATTGCAGGGGCTAATTCTTTAGCAAACACTTTCGTCATTGCAACCAAACCGGCTTTAGCAATACTGTACACTGCATGCCCTGGCAAGCCCCTCTCTGCATGAATATCAACGATATTAATAATGCAACCGTGTCGATCAGCCAAACACTCTGCCAGTGCTGTAGAGAGAAAAAAAGGTGCTTTAAGATTAGTGCCTAATAAATCATCCCATTGTTGCTCGGTGGTGTGCGCTAAAGGTGTTGGATAAAACGACGAAGCATTATTAATTAACACATCTACGCCTCCCCAACTGAGCCTGGCAGCTTGCACTAACAGCGCCAAGGCCTGGGTATTTAATAAATTTGCCTGCATGAGCTTGGCTGAGTTTGGCCGTTTTTGGTTAAATTCGGCACATAATTGTTCAGCCTCTTGGTGTGACACATGATAATGCAGCAAAATATTACAGCCTTCTTGGTGTAACAGCCGAGCGCAACTGGCACCAATACGTTTAGCTGCGCCGGTAATTAATACATTTTTTTTCACTGTATCGCCAAATCACTTGTTATAAGCGGCGTATAAGTGCATAGCCGAGAGCTTTTGCCCGTCATCAGAAGTCTTAACGGTGTTTAAAAACAACACCACGAATACTCCAAAATGCTATTGCACCCAGTAACGCGCCGGTAAAATTAGACAACGCATCGTGCAAGGACAATTGTCGGTTTGAGGTAAACCAATACTGGCAATATTCCAGAAGAATCCCGCTACTGCCACAAGCCAAAATAATCAACGCGGTCAGTGTCAATGATGAATCTTTACGTATAAAAGTCATTAATAACACAGTAGACAATACCCCGTAAGCCGACGCATGCGCAATCATATCCCAGGTTAAAAAACCTATTGCCGAATGCGAACTGGGCAACAGCCAAGGGTTGAGCGTTAAAAAAACAAGAATAACTAAATACAGAATGAGTAGTCGCATCATAAAGGGGAGTTGAAATTAGAACTGTACTGCAATTTAAGATTTTACCGAATGGCATCGCCAATAATTTTACAAAACGGCAAATGTATTGTACACGACCGATATTAAATTCTTCTTATTACTGCGCTGAGGTATTGACTGTCATTGAACATGCTGGGTTGATAAGTTACATCTGGGTAATATCTATTGCAAAGTAGCGGGCTTTACTGTGCAGAAATGTCTCCATTAGGCAGCACAAATTTTATGTCTAAACTTCTCAAATAGGTCTGTAATCCAGCATCTTGCAGGGGTATTAAATGCGCGTCGCCAGAGGATTTATTGTAATGTGCATGCCAGTAACCTGGCGGAGTAATAAAGACTGAATACGGTTTCCAATCTACTTTAGTCGCGTTTATTATTTCACCTGTTGCAGAAATTTTTGTGCCGACCAGTGTATAGCAACCAGGATCACAATCTAAAATTAAATCCAGAGCCACTGATTGATGCCGGTGCGGTAATTGTACCGCGCCTTTTGGAAGCACGCCGAGCATAGCCCACAGCGTATGGGTAACCGTTAACGTTTGATCTATTTCTTTATTGGCAAGCAGCACACTAATACGACTTCGGTTCACAGCATCCGCTTCTTTTCGCACTTTATCCAATTCGCGCAGAGAATCTTCGGCGGTATAAAGTGTCGGTTTAAAGCGTTGAATATCGGCTTTAACCCCCAGATAGCGCAGGAGCGGCTCATCATGAACCAAGTAAAAGGTAGAATCGGTATCAGCAAAATGGCGTATTACCTTACCAACCGGCAACACGACAAAATCACCTGTTTTCCAGGGTATATCCATGCCATCAAATTCAGTGTGACCACTGCCACGCATCACATAAAATATGTGCGATGTTGCGTTAAAGTTTGTAGATAACGCTTCTCCAGCCAAAATACGCACAAAGTTAGCACACAGAGCAGGACTGGTTGCAGGCGCTTCACAGCCTAGCTTTTCGCTTATATCAAGCGGGATAATTCGCGTGCCGCCGGTTTCATGCAGCTCGCTACCAAATTCTGCAAACGGAATTTTAGCGATAGCGCCAGAGCCGAGAGGATCGGCGGCTTTGGTGTATTCGTAGTAGATGCAATTGTCAGTTACAACCTTGAGCTTATCTGGTTTATCTAATGTAATCATAGAACTTATCTCCGATGTAAAGCAGTCGGCGTAGCCTACGCTAACCATAAACTCATTACGATAACCTAACCCTGGGATCAACCAGCGTATAAGAAATATCGGTTAGCAATAAGCCCAGTACATACAGCACCGAGCCCAAAAACACCATTGCCCGCACAATGGCAAAATCTTGACTGGTAATAGCATCAATCGTATAACTGCCTAAGCCAGGTATGCTAAAAAACGATTCCATAATCAAGCTGCCCATAAATAACGTGGGTAATACCACGACTACACCCGTTAAGATGGGAATCATGGTATTTTTTAATACATGGCCAAACAACGTCTGGGTTTCGGTTAAACCTTTGGCGCGTGCGGTACGCACATAATCTTTGCTGGCTTCTTCTAAAAACAAGGTGCGATACCAACGTACACCCGAACCAATACCAGAGAACGCACCGATCAATACCGGCAAAATCAAAAATTTAATCGCCGCAAAACCGTCATCATAACCAGAAATTGGCACTAAGCGCAGTAATTTAGAGATAAAAAACTGGCCACCGATAATATAAAACAGTGATGAAATCGACATTAATACCACACACAGCACCGTACCTACTCGGTCTATATAACTTTGCCGAAACAATACCATTAACAAAGCAAAAGTAATATCAACTAATAAACCCACGCACAAAGTAGGCAAGGCCACAGCCAGACTGGGCAAAGCACGCTCCTTGATATCTGCGCCAATATTACGACCACTGTCCGATGCACCAAAGTGAAACAAAAACAACCCCACCGATTTTTGATAAAAAATTGTGTCGGTGACTTTTTCCTCGGCAGCAGCGGTTGAATTCCACAGCAACGGTAAATCGTAACCGTGCTGTTGCTTCCAGTTAGTAATTGCCTGCTCGGTAACGTGTTTTTGGCCTAACTGCATCCGCGCCATATCATCAGGGCTGTTAACAATAAAAAACAGCACAAACGTCAAAATATTAATGCCAATCAGCAAGGGAATGGCGTACAGCAATCGGCGAATAATATAATTAATCATTGTAACGGCTCTTTGGTGTAGCGGCGATACGCATAAATAGCGGGAATAAGCAGCACTATAAATAGCACACCCCCCAAAAGCAACGGCCAAAAAATCGGCTGATTCCACGCCTGTCTTTTTGCCGCGCGGCTGGCGCTGTCGATACGCAGATATTTCAATTCGTTATTGGCCATTGAATTGGCTTTTAAATTTTTGTACCAACTGTGAAACAGCGAAAATTTCTTGGGATAAAAGCCAAAACCCAACGGCGCGTCATGGCGCAAAATCTCCTGCATTTGTTGAATAATCTGGTAACGCTGCGCACCGTTATCCATATTACGCATGGTTTCAAACAATTTATCAAACACAGGGTTTTGATAATTCACCGCGTTTTCGCCGCCAAACTTTACTTTACCATTACCACCGTACAGCAAGAAAAAGAAGTTTTCGGGATCAGGGTAATCGGCATTCCAGCCCCAGGTAAAAATTTGCGCGTTGCCGGTGCGTATTTTCTCCTGAAAACGGTTGTAGTCGGTGGCACGAATCACCAATTTAATGCCCAGCTTTTCCAGTTGTTTGCGATACCAGGTTGAACGTGGCCGATCATCGACACTGGCAAGTCCTGTGTCAAAATATAAAATCATTGATTGCTTGGTTTTGGGGTCAATACCGTTGGCGTAACCGGCTTCTGTCATTAATTGCTTGGCAGCTTCAATAGGCTTGTGCTGTAACTTATTATCGACCCAATCGTACAAATACGGATTATGACTTTGCGGACTGTCATCGTAACCAACAATACCAGGTGGTAAAAAACCTTGTGCTGGCAAACCTCGACCATTCATAAAAATGGAAATATATTCGTCGTAATCGACCGCAATGGTAATGGCTTGACGCAGTTTTCTGGCTTGCTCGCTATTACCGCCAACGGTGGCATCCAGCATATTAAAGCCCAAGTAAGAAATCGACGTTTCCACCGTGGTTTGTAGCTGAATGCCTTTGTCCAGCATAGATGATGTTAATGCCACGCCACCGCTGCCGGTAAATTGTATGGCCTGATCAAAACTGTCCGAAGCGATGCCAGAGGCATCAAAATAACCTTGTAGAAATTTAGTCCAATACGGGATGGTCTCTTTTTCCAGCATAAACACCACTTTGTCGATAAACGGCAGCGATTTACCGGCATCGATTAACAAACCTTTTTGCTGATCACCTGGCTCACCTTCGCTTGGGTAAGTTTCAAGATGATAGTTCGGGTTTTTCAGCAAAATCATTCGTCGGTTAGGATTATTCTCCGCTAATAAATACGCACCCGTACCAATGGGAAACCAATCTAAACTGATGTTCTTCTCTGCCATGCCAGGCTGATTGTAAAACACATCGGCTTCCCACGGCATAGGCGAAAAAAACGGCATCGCCAGCCAGAAGATAAACTGCGGGTATTTACCTTTAATTCTTACCCGATATTGGTACGCATTAAGCACCGCCACGCCAGACATCGCCATGTCTTTAATAGCATTTTTAGGCTTATCGCTAACCTGTTTAGCAAACTCATCAAACCCAACAATATAGCCTTTCATAATCTCAGCTATGGGTGATTGTACCTTTGGGTGTGCCAAGCGCTTAATTTGATACACATAATCATCGGCAATAAGTTCGCGTGTGCCGGTGTTTTTAAAATCGCTGAGCTTGTTAGCCTGAGCAATCTCTGCCGTCGTTAAGCTATGGTATGAATAATGCTGACGCGCATCTTGTGCTAAAGCGGGATGCGGCTGGTAATAACTGCCTTTTTTAATGTCAATAATATAGTCAGTAAAAGCAATCTCACTGTCTGGCGCAGTTTTTGGCAAGGTTTCGCCTTGGGCATTGAGATAACGAATCTCTGGCATCTTACTCGCTGCCAAGGGCACTAGCTGATAAGGTCTTTTTAAATAATGGTATTGAAACGGCGGCTCATAAATCTGCGCGATAAAAGCGTATTCATTAGATGAGTAAGATACCGCAGGATCCATGTGCTTGGGGCGCTCGTCAAACGATTGATATAAAACCGATTGTGAGCCTTCCGTATCACTGTAAGGATTATTAAGCTGCGAGCCGGTGCAGGCCGTTAAAAAAATGATCAGAACTAATAAAGCGTTGCAACAATGCATAAAAACCACGAATCAATAAAATGAATGACGCTAAAAATCGGATGACGTGTCGTTATTAAAATACAGCTACAGCGTTTTCACAGTTCAATAGTTACAGCGTAACCGTTCGCACTGAGCTTGTCGAAGTGTGCCGTTCATGCTTCGACAAGCTCAGCACGAACGGTAGCTGTAACTGTCCTAAGTTGAAAACGCTGTATCAGTTTACCGTGAGATTTAGCATCTGTGAAATTAGTCTCCCATGATTGTCACTGGGTGACGCAATTTTGTCACCTGCTGTCAATATTCACTACACTCAACCAAACAAAAAAACGAGCGCTTGCATAGCACAATGTTTTTAAACGGGTTTAATAAATGGCTCAATATTTGCTGTGTTTTAATTGGATACCAAGAATGGATACTCAGTAAACCACATAATTTTATGAGAACACACATGACCACCTTAAAACTAACCCTGGATGATTCACTTTTTCAATTACTGTCTAAAACCGCTAGTGCTCTTGGCAAAAACCCCTTAGATCTGATACGCGAAGTTATTACCTATTATCTTGAAGATTTAGAAGACCTACGCCTTGCAAGCGATGCCTTAGAGCGTTTGGAAAAAGGAGAGAGCTGCACGATTAGTCTGGATGAGCTTGAACAGCGTTTATGTGCTTAAGGTATTACAAAATACTTTGCCATTACATAATATTTTAAGCGTTTGTCTGCCTACGGAGAAAACTAATCAAATGCCCTATTCATTAGATTTATGCTTGCTCGTATTGATAATTATTGCCTATGGGCAATTATTTTTTTCCATACCCACTTGGCTTTCGGCAGTTATCTCAACACTGTTTGGCCTCTTAGGCTTTCCATTAATTTTTTTAGGCTGGCTCGATTACTACTGGGACAGCTACATGCAGCCTGGCAAAGCATCGCTGTCTGTTTTTGTAAGTGGTATTCTTTTGCTTATTTCTCCGCTGTTAGTTTGTATAAAACCAGATAAACCAAAACCTGATAATGATAATAAACCCGACCAAGCCTTGGCGGCAGAACAAATTAATAACATAAACTCAATCGGCTAATCACTTAAGACACCTGTCAGATTTTTAAAATCTGACAGCCTTACGCTTTTCGTCATCCGCCTTATTATGTCAAAGTAAAAACACCCCACACTTAGATTCTGAATCCTCACATTTTTCATACACATTGCACAGTCCTATAGCATAGGATCACTTTTCACAGTGCAAAACTAACAATTGCACCTTGGCAAAACGCCTGTTTAGCACGATAATCCATAGCGTTACGCATTAACAGCTGATAAATCATTACAAATAATCATCAACTCAGTACATTGCGACTAAACTTCTTTGCATTGACAATAAGCCTAATGCCTACGCATAGGACTTCTTTACCTAGCCGGAATAACAACAATGACAGATTCTTTAGCTACACTCGTCGCAACCTTATCAAGCTGGGTATGGGGGCCACCTATGTTAACGCTATTAGTCGGCACCGGCTTATATTTAACCATTTTACTCAAAGGCTTGCAATTTCGTGCCTTGCCAGCAGCGTTCCGCTTGGTTTTCCATAAAGAACACGGTGACGATGGCGATATTAGCCATTTTGCCGCCTTAATGACAGCATTGGCGGCAACCGTTGGTATTGGCAATATTGTCGGTGTGGCGACAGCGATTTCGGTCGGTGGCCCTGGTGCGGTGTTTTGGATGTGGATGACCGGCTTAGTCGGTATGGTAACCAAATATTCCGAAGCGGTGCTAGCGGTTAAATACCGCGAAAAAGGTGAGCACGGCATGCGCGGCGGCCCCATGTACTACATCAGTAAGGGTGCTGGCCTACCGTGGCTGGGTTGGTTGTTCGCTTTATTCACCGCCATGGCCACTTTTGGCATCGGCAACATGACCCAAGCCAATGCCACCGCGAAAATATTTGAGGCCACTTTCCATATCCAGCCGTGGATTACCGGTGTGGTATTAATGATACTAACCGCTTTGGTAATCTTGGGCGGCATACGTTCCATCGGCAAATTCACGTCATTTTTAGTCCCAGTAATGATTTTTGGCTACGTGGGCGCAGCACTGGTGGTGCTTGCCTTGAACATAGCCGAAATCCCAGCCGCTTTTGGCCTTATTTTCCATCATGCTTTTTCACCCATCGCGGCATCAGGTGGCTTTGCAGGTGCCACCATTGCCGCCGCCATGCGTTTTGGTATTGCTCGTGGCGTGTTTTCTAATGAATCCGGCCTGGGTTCGGCACCGATTGCTGCCGCCGCCGCCCGTACCCAAGATCCGGTTAAACAAGCTTTGGTCAGCATGACGCAAACCTTTATCGACACACTGGTCGTCTGCACCATGACGGCGCTGGTTATCCTGACTGCTACACCCTGGACACAAGGCATTAGCCCAGGTCAATTGACCAGCGCCAGTTTTGCAGAAACATTGGGGGCTACAGGTGAAATTATTGTTGCTGTTTCGACCTCTTTATTTGCCTATTCGACGTTAATAGGCTGGAATTATTATGGCGAAAAAGCCATTGAATATTTAATGGGATCTCGTGCTATCCGTATTTACCGCATCTTTTTTATTGCGGCTGTGGTGGTTGGTGCCATGCTAAATTTGGAGCTGGTGTGGAATATTTCTGACCTAATGAATGGTATGATGGCTTTACCTAATCTTATCGGCTTGTTATTGCTGTCCAAAGTAGTTAAAGCGGAAACGGATCGTTATTTTAAATTTTGATTTTTAGCAAACAAAAAACAGCTACCCGTTTAATAAGGGGCAAAATGTAGGTTGGGTTGAGCGCTTTTCTCAACCCAACCTACTTGAATGTTATTATTTTTTGTCCCGCGTTACGTTGGTAGCCATGAAAAACAGCTTTAACGACAATCTTATGGATATAAAACACGCCTTACCCCTGTTATTAAACCAGCAAAGCCTAAGTAGCGAACAAATGCGCGATGTCATGCGGCAAATCATGACTGGCAACGCCAGCGATGCACAAATTGCCGGTTTTTTAATCGCGCTGCGCTGCAAAGGTGAAAGCGTCGATGAAATTGCCGCCGCTGCACAAGTGATGCGCGAACTGGCCAGCAAAGTGCCGATAAACGGTGACCATATCATCGACACCTGCGGCACCGGTGGTGATGGCGCGAATACCTTTAACATCTCCACAACCTGCGCTTTTGTGGTGGCGGCAGCCGGTGGGCAAGTCGCCAAACACGGTAACCGTTCAGTATCCAGCAGTTGCGGCAGTGCCGATGTACTGGAAGCCGCAGGCGTTAACCTGAACTTATCCACCGAACAAGTAGTGCAATGCGTTAACAACATCGGTGTGGGGTTCTTATTTGCCCCCAAGCACCACGGTGCAATGAAGCACACTATTAATGTCCGTCAGGAAATGGGGGTAAGAACCCTGTTTAATCTGCTAGGGCCTTTATCTAACCCCGCCTGCGCGCCCAATCAATTAATTGGTGTTTTTGCTAAACACTGGGTAGAACCGTTGGCGCAGGTGTTAAAAAAACTCGGTAGCCAGCATGTTTTAGTGGTAAGCGCCGAGGATGGTCTGGATGAGATCAGTATCGCTTCACACACCCATGTTGCCGAACTGAAACACGGCGTTGTCTCAACTTATAGCGTTACGCCCGAACAATTTGGTTTACAGCGGGCAAGTTTGGCTGAATTGTCGGTCGATAACGCCACGGCAAGCCTAAAAATGGTAAAATCGGTGTTAGAAAATAAACCCAGTGCCGCCAAAGACATTGTATTGCTGAATGCAGGCGCCGCCATTTATGCCGCCAATTTAAGTGATTCCTTGGCAAAGGGTATAGAACAGGCAAAACACGTTATTGCCGATGGTTCTGCCTTAGCCAGGCTCAATGCTCTAGTAACCTACTCGAAAACTTTATCACACGGATAACCATGACCGATACCCCAGATATATTACAAAGAATTCTTGCCAAAAAAGTCGAAGAAGTGGCCAACCGTAAACAGCGCATGAGCATCAGCGACTTGGAAGATATTGCCCAAGGCGTAGAAAGACCGCGTGGTTTTTATAAAGCTTTGCAAGCTAAAGTCAACGCAAAAAAGCCCGGTGTAATTGCTGAGATCAAAAAAGCCTCGCCGAGCAAAGGTATTATTCGGGAAAACTTTCAGCCCATTACTATCGGCCTGGATTACGCGATGAATGGCGCAACCTGTCTGTCGATACTAACCGATAAAGAGTTTTTTCAGGGTGCAGAAGCCAATTTGCAAATGGTCAGAGAACGCTGCCCTTTGCCCATCATCCGCAAAGATTTCATGATTGACCCGTACCAGATTTATGAATCCCGCGCGTTAGGGGCAGACTGCATTTTGTTGATTGTGGCCGCGCTAGGTGATGCCCAAATGCACGAATTGTCCGATACCGCCACCAAGTTAGACATGGACGTGTTGGTTGAAGTCCACAATGCCGACGAATTACAACGTGCGTTGACGCTGGATACTAAATTAATCGGCATTAACAACCGTAACCTGCGTAGTTTTGAAACGACTTTGCAAACGACGCTGGATTTAAAATCGGCTATCCCTGCTGAGCGCATTATCATTACCGAAAGCGGCATCCACAGCCAAGACGATGTGCAATTAATGCTCGATAATGACATTTACGCGTTTTTGGTAGGAGAATCTTTTATGCGGGCGGAAAGTCCTGGCCAAAAAATGCGTGAATTATTTGCACTTTAGCCTATTATTATTCAAATCCATCCGTTAACGACAGTATCATCATAGCATGCACAAAAATCCCATAGGTGTTTTCGATTCCGGCGTGGGCGGTCTTTCGGTATTGCGTGAGATCCGGAAACTATTACCCGAAGAAGATTTGCTCTATGTCGCCGACTCGGCGCATGCACCGTACGGTGACAAGCCCAAGGAATTTATTCTGGAGCGGTCGGCAACCATCATGGATTTTTTCGTCAGCCGCCACGTTAAAGCCATTGTGGTCGCCTGTAACACCGCTACCGGTGCCGCCGTCAAAGAATTACGCCCCAAATACAACGTGCCCATGATTGCGATGGAGCCTGCGGTTAAGCCAGCCTCGGAGCGCAGCCAAACCGGTATTATCGGTGTATTGGCCACTAACCGCACCATAGACAGCAATAATTTTCGTATCTTATTTGCCCGCTTTGCAGGCCAAGTGACAATTATTCCCCAAGCCTGTCCGGGGCTGGTCGAACTAGTGGAACAAGGTAACCTCAAAGGTGATGAAATTCGCGCATTGATCGCCCAATATGTACACCCGCTGGTGGCGCAAAATGTCGATATGCTTGTGTTAGGCTGTACGCATTACCCTTTTTTAGCGCCCATTATTCAGGAAATTGCAGGAGATTCTGTCACAGTGATTGATTCCGGCGCAGCCATTGCCCGCGAACTTAAATCCCGTTTAGAGAAGGCGACTGTGTTAGCAAACCGGCAGACACAAGGCTCAGTGCAGTTTTGGAGTAGCAATGAAGCGGGTACAGCCAAGCGCGTGATTTCGCAGCTTTGGCAGGCAGATATTGAAGTTATTAAACTGCCGGAAGCTATTTTAATCTAACGATTTAGCTTATTTTATTACTAAATGCCCAATTTGATCAAAATCCCTCACTTGCCGATGCGCGGCATCAGCATCAAGTTCACCTTCTCTTACTAGCCACAATGTTTTAAATCCTGCGCTACGCGCAGCATCTAATTCGCCTTTAATATCAGATAAAAACAAAATGTTAGATGCCGAACAGACAATTTGTTCGGCTATATTACTATAGGCCGCACGGTCTTGTTTAGCGCCGATATGAGTATCAAAATAACCGGAAAACAACGCGGTTATATCACCTTGTTCTGTGTGGCCAAACAACAGTTTTTGCGCCTGCACAGAACCCGACGAATAGACATACAAATCAATGCCACTGGCTTTCCATGCCCGTAGATTATCAATAACATCGGCGTAAATATGGCCTGTAAACGCACCAAGACAATAGCCTTCTTCCCAGATTAAACCTTGCAAGGCTTTAAGTGCGGTTATTTTTTTATCTTCGTCTATCCAGATAATCAGTTGACTAATTATTTGATCCACTGTTAATTGCGCAACCACGGTATCACGCACATTTTGTAATAACGCCTTAACCTCTGAATCATCTTGATTTTGACGAATAAATTCCGCTATATGTGCCCGCGCATAAGGGAACAACACATCTTTAACAAATGAAATTGACGTGGTTGTACCTTCAATATCAGTAACAATGGCTTTAATCATGACAACATGGCCACGGTTTGATCCAGTGTCGGAAAGCGTTTGGCAATGGCGTTACCGGTAAAATCCGCCACCCAGCCTTCGGGCGTGGTAAAAAGACGAATACATTTAAAATTGGGATTTTCGCCCATATCAAACCAATGCTTGGTGTGTGCTGGCACACTGATTAAATCACCTTTTTCGCACAATACTGCGTATACCTTGTCGCCCACATGCAAAGAAAACAATCCGCAACCATCAATGAAAAAGCGCACTTCAAAATCGGTGTGAATATGTTCTGCTAAAAATTTTTGCCGTAACGTGATTTTTTCAGGGTGATCGGCCGTCAGATTAATAATATCGACCGATTTAAAACCATACTGCTGCATTAACCGATTAATGGATTCCTCATAAGCCGATAAAATAAGCGCTTGGCTAGCATCGGGGGCTAGCTCAAAAGCTGTTTGCCAGCGTTCAAATTGCACATCAATAGCGCTCAGTTGCTGTGCTATTGCAGCAAAATCGTGGTAATTTTCGCCGTATTCAGCTTGGTTGTCAGAAAAAACAGTTAATAGGCTCATAGCTTAACTCCGTGTAGGTGCAGTTCACAAAGCAATAAAAAATCCAAGGCTTCTAAATAACGCAAGGCGTGTTGTACCGAATGTCCCCAGGTATAAAGCCCGTGACCGGCAATAATATAAGCCAGAATATCGCCGTGCTGATCAATATAATTATCCACTTGCGCCGCCAAGCGGGGAATATTTTGATCGTTGGCAAAAATGGGAATGCTAATACAAGTGTCATGCGTTTTTATGCCAGGCAAGGCTTTTAATAACTCGTAATCTTGTAAGATAACTTCGGTTTTAAAAAGCCGCGAAGCCAATGTTGCGGTCATAGAATGCGGGTGTAAAATCGCGTGTACATCAGGGTAACGCTTATAAAGTGCGGTATGTAACTCGGTTTCTGCCGAGGGTGTTTTACCATCCAACGGAATGGCATCGGCATCAATCAGCATAATGTCATCCTGCTGCAAACAGCCTTTATGCTTACCAGAAACGGTAATTGCAATCGTGCCATTTGGCAAACGTGCCGAAAAGTTGCCGCTGGTAGCGGGCACCCAGCCTTTACTATCAATAAAACGCCCAGCAGTTATCAGTTGCTCGGCCAAGGCAAAAAAATCAGTGTGGTAAGTCATGTGCGTCTGTGTCAGTTGAATACCTGCCATGATACCCGATTAAAATCGTTAATAATATGTGAAAATCCGGTGTTACCCACATAAAACAACGATTATTTTTAATACTTCCGCAACAGCTTAAAGCCATAAACAGCGACTTTCTTTACAATGCCTAGCGATTTTTTTCAGCCAGCGCCGTAACAATGCCCCTGTATTCAACCCACTTAGGTCGATACAAAAAAGCTCCCAAAGCCGACATGCCTACCAAAATATACAACGTATTGCTATCATCGCCCAGTAATGTCATTATCACACCCAATACACCGACACCGTGTATTAAAAACAACGATACCACAATCGTCAATAAATAGCGTTTGTTAGCCGGTTTATCACCCGGCATGGTTTGATTTAAACGCAGTTGAATGTGGCGAATTAAGTTAGTCAGCGGAAACATCACAATCGCGACTATATAACACAGCGTTCTTAACCAAACACGTTGTGACTCAGGCAAAAGAGAAGATAACTCAGCGCTCATGGTGCGACAGGCAATCAGATAGCCCACCAATAAAAGCAACATGAGCGCAACAGCTGTCCAGTGCGGAGTCAGATCAGCTTTAGTAGGCTGTAAAGGTGTTTTATTGAACATGCGTCTCCTTGAATATAATCAAAGTCATTTAAGCAGAGCATTAAAACACGATAGTTAAACGAGCGCATTAACTAGTCCTCAGTCATTCATTTGGGCTGCGTAAACGCTTCTTTGGACAGATAAAAAACCGTCGCGCCATCAGTGCTTTCGGTTTGGCTGATCATCAGATTAGACAGTTCGTCGGCAATATGCTGAGGAAACTCCACAAAATCAGGCGCATGGTTTTTGCCGTTGTTAGCCAACTCCAAACGACACGTACGGGTACGGCATTCCAAACCAATAATCGCACTGCCACTGATTTTGTCGCTGGCCAACCCTGTTCTGATCAAATTCATTGCTTCTGTTGACCAGTTAAGCTCAACAGTTTGCTGACGAAAATCCGATTCCAAGGCGACACCTTGGGCGGCAAAATATTTTTCCTCTTCAGCACGAGCCGCTTCCTCGCTGGGCGGTGCGACATTATCAACGTCACGCCCCAATATAACGGCGGCGGCTTTTGTCTTCACTATCGTGTGCATTTCTTCTCGTAGCGCCACAACATCTGCACTTAAAGCCTGCACCTGGGTTTTAAGCCGCGCCAAAGCCTCATTGTGCTCAGGCTTTACTGTATTATTTACAACTGTCGGAACAACCTGTGTTGCAGCAGCAATTGCGGGGGGGTGTTCACTCTGCACCACCGCAACAGATGGTGGCATTAAGCGTGAAACATACACACTTAAAGGTAAATTAACAGCGCAGGTAATCAGTATAATTTTAAATAAATTCATCGTCTGAGGAGATTAAATGGAAATAACGCTGCATCTGTCTATCCTTGTCGCGAGTCATGAAGCCCTGCCAATTAGCTAAAATCAATACGTTATTAGGTGATTTCCACGAAAGAATATCCCAAATAAATCGTGGGTGTTTACAAAAGGCACTAAAAATGGCTTTATATTTCGTGCCTTTCGTGTTTTTAATGAACAATCTTTTGGGTAAGTTCATTATTGGAAATCACCTTATCAGATTTTTGGCATGATTAATTGTTTTGCCAATCAGTGCTTTCCTGCGTTTCCTTTCTGATCCGCCTGCCCTCATTGCTTGTATCAACACCTTGATTTTGTCTCTCATTAGTCCGTGTTGACCGGGTGTTTTCATCAGATGTTGGATAATAACCTGTGTTTTGCCTTGGCGTATTAACACACGCAGCAAGAGACAGCATGAAAAGTACGATTACACCATGTTTTATAGTTTGCATTTTATTAGCCCGTTAATTTTTAACATACCCTGGAAGTGTGAAAAGCACCACACAGTACCCTAAGTTGATTTCTAATAGTAACCTGCTCAAAGGATGGTTCACGAAAGCCAACCAATATAAAACTATTTTTTGTGCCTTTCGTGGAAATCAGCTTAATTCAACGATTCAACACTGTACAGTACCGAAGCCTCATTGGAGGGCAATTTACACACCACACTAAAATAACTGCGCGGTGTACTGGTGGGTAACTTAAGCATTAAAGACTCTTTACCGCTTGTTCTATTACTAACGGTGTTAAGCCCCATTGCTTTACCCGTAACATCATAACCATAAAGCGTACAACTCACCGTTCTAGGGCCATTAGAATCCAAATTGACCTTTACGGTCAGCCCGCCAAAATTACTGGATTGCTTAGTTACCGGACAAACCACTTTTTTTACGTTGTTTGCTATGGTTGACGTATTAAGAACCCCGTAGCTGAGATATTCAATGTTACTCACATCATTACCATCATAATAATGACACGCTGCCCCGCCAACGACGGTTGAAGCAGCCAGCGCATTACCCCCCATAAATACAGATGCCATAACACCCGCCAAACCCATACCTAAAACTGTTGTTACTTTCATTACAAATCTCCTTAATTATTAAATTAACGTTACAGTACTTAACACAAGACACTGTTATTTAATGACTATAAAGACGAAAAAAACATCGATAAAGCCGCTAAAAAAACTAAAAAAGCCATCATTAACATAACATTACTATCCAATTAATTAACAAAATAGGGCTGCCTTGATTGGCAATCATTTTAATTTAACAAAATGAACCTAATCTGAATGACAACACCTTTTTATAAAACTTTTACTTATGCCACAACAATCGCCAATGTAACCGTTCAGTCCCCCTCTTTGAAAAAGAGGAGTTAGGGGATATTTTTTTAAATAAATCCCCCTCCACCCCCTCGTAAACTTTCCCCCTTTTTCAAAGAGGGAAGTAAACGCATACTCGCCAATGACCCGCTATTTCGCCCGTACTGCTGATAGCTTTACCTTTTTTAGCTATTTGCTTGTTATAATAAACTCAGTTTTGTTATTGCATTTATTGATCGAGAGACTTCATGATTCAAGGTAGTATCGTAGCGCTAGTCACCCCCATGCACGCATCAGGCGCAGTCGACCAAGACAGCCTAAAAAAACTGGTTGAGTTTCATATCGCAGAGGGCACTGATGCACTGGTTGCCGTTGGAACTACGGGTGAGTCGGCAACACTGGACGAAAACGAACATTGTGCTGTCATTAAAAGCATAGTTGAATATGTCAAAGGTAGAATACCGGTAATTGCTGGCACAGGGGCTAACTCCACCACAGAAGCCATTAATCTAACTCGCAAAGCCAAACACGTTGGTGCTGATGCCTGTTTAATTGTAACGCCGTACTACAACAAACCAACCCAAGAAGGCTTGTATTTACACCACAAAGCTATCGCTGAGGCGGTTGATGTTCCACAGATTTTATATAACGTGCCTGGTCGTACCGCCTGCGATATGCTACCAGAAACCGTAGGCAGTCTTTCGCACATTAATAATATCGTCGGCGTAAAGGAAGCCACCGGTGACTTATCACGCGTGAAACAAATCCGCGATTTAACCGGTGCAGATTTCGCGCTGTATACCGGCGATGATGCGACCAGTCGTGAATTTTGTTTGCTAGGCGGCAACGGCAGCATCACCGTTACCGGCAATGTGGCACCACGGTTAGTACACGAGATGATTAGCGCTGCCATGCGTGGCGACAACGACACCGCGTTGGCCATAGATGCAAAACTCGCCGACTTGCACAAAAATTTATTCATCCAATCCAACCCCATCCCAGTAAAATGGGCACTGGCCGAAATGGGCTTAATAAGCAAAGGCATACGGTTGCCGTTAACCTGGTTATCTGAAAACTGCTTTGCTACTGTGCGTCATGCCATGCACCGCGCTGGAGTTATCTAGGGGGAGTGATGAAAGCTAACGTTGTTTTAATATCGGTTGCTGGCTATATCTTAGCGAATTTAACCGCTTGTAGTAGCGCTACTCAATTTTTCCCTGATAAGGAAAGAGACTACCAACACGTTAAAGAAATCCCTATGCTCAATTGGCCTAAGGAACTTAGAACCCCTAGCGCGTCGCGCACCCCAACACAAACACCCACAACACCCACACCCGCGCCCTCTTCTGATAACACAGAGCCTGCACCTAGCGTAGCACCGCCCACACAGGCCACAACAGCAACGCCTCCCGACAGCACGCAACCCGTGACAGACAGCGATCCTGCTTACGACCTAAGCCCTGAGATTCTAGCACAACCCAGACCACCCTCAGATACCGACCCTGTTCCTGACAACACGGGCGATAGCACAAAACCCATCATTGTTGAGCAGGTCAAGCGTGACGGTTCAAGTCGCTTGCGCTTAAATGTTGCCATGCTCAAAGCCTGGCGCGCAGTGGATAAAGCCTTAAGCCGTAACTCAATTGAAGTCACAGAACGCAATGCCGAAGCGCATCGCTATACGGTGCAATACGACCCCAATGAGAAAAAAGCCAAAGATGGCTCATGGATGGACGAAATTAATTTCATCTTTAAAGGTTTTGAAATTAACGAAAAGCCCTATCGGCTCACGCTGGTAGAAAGCACTGATTATATTGAAGTACAACTGGTTGACGATAAACTAAAACTGTTAGCAGATACCGATGCCAGCCTGAAATTACTGGATACACTGGAAAAAACTATTAAAGCGGATTTTGCCGAGGCTAAAAAGTAAACTAAATCATACCGTATTTTAGTATGCTAATCACCTAACAGCGACACCCAAAACTAATCAGGATTAGCGCCGCGTAATCCCCTGTTACTCCACTTTTGTTGAACTGCGCTGCGCTGGTTTGACCTGTACTGAACTGCTCTTACATGCTAAAAATTTCTGGACCTGCCGCCCTTTCGCCTTTTCGTATTGAAAAATTGCGTGCCGACTTACGCGCTATTGCCCCTGACTTGCTGGATATTACCGCGCAATTCATTCATTTTGTTGATAATGAGCTGGAGCTGTGCGATAACGATACATCTGTTTTAAACCAGCTATTAACCTATGGATCGCCATTAACCCACGCGCCAAACGGCGAAAAATTATTGGTAGTGCCGCGCTCTGGTACGATTTCACCGTGGTCTAGTAAAGCCACTGAAATTGCCCAGCGTTGTGGCTTGGTAGATGTTAAACGCATAGAGCGCTGCATTGAATACACCTTAGTCAGCAAAAAGCCATTGTCTATTTTTGTAAAAGCCCAGCTATCTGCCTGGCTCTACGACCGTATGACCCAAGATGTCATCAACGCCTATATTGAGCCGGATTTATTCAGTAAAAACCCACCACAACCGTTAGCCAGTGTGGCTCTTATGGCGCAAGGCCGCGATGCACTAGTGAACGCCAACGTAGATTTAGGCTTGGCATTATCAGACGATGAAATGGATTATTTAGCCAACAGCTTTCAGAGTTTAGGCCGAGATCCTACCGATGTTGAATTGATGATGTTTGCGCAAATCAATTCCGAACATTGCCGCCATAAAATCTTTAATGCCGACTGGACGATAGACGACGTGGCACAAGCCAAATCGCTGTTCAGCATGATACGCAACACGGCCGCCAAAAGTCCGCAGGGTATTTTGTCGGCATACAGCGATAACGCCTCGGTAATGGAAGGCCCGGCTGCACAAATGTTTATCCGTGATGCCAGCAGCCACGAATACAGCTATGTTGAAGAGGCGGCTCACATTTTAATGAAGGTGGAAACCCACAACCACCCCACCGCTATTTCGCCTTACCCAGGTGCTGCCACCGGTTCTGGCGGTGAAATCCGTGACGAAGGCGCAACCGGACGCGGCTCTGCCACCAAAGCCGGTTTATCGGGCTTTTCGGTGTCGCACTTAAAAATCCCAGGCTATTCGCAACCCTGGGAAGACAATAACGGCAAGCCGCAACGCATCGCCTCAGCCTTAGACATTATGTTACAAGCACCGTTAGGCAGTGCGGCATTTAATAATGAATTTGGCCGCCCTAACCTGACCGGCTATTTCCGAAGCTTTGAACAACCGGTACAGGGCAGCACTAACCAATTTCGCGGCTACCATAAACCCATCATGATTGCCGGTGGCATGGGCAATATCCGTCCGATGCTGGTGCAAAAACAGCCGATCCCCACCGGCGCGTTAATTATTATTTTAGGCGGCCCTACCATGTTGATTGGTTTGGGTGGCGGCGCGGCCTCGTCACAAGCTTCCGGTGCGGGTACGGAAGATTTGGACTTTGCCTCGGTGCAACGCGAAAACCCTGAAATGCAGCGCCGTTGCCAGGAAGTCATCAACCATTGCAATTCGCTAGGGGATGACACGCCGATTATCTCCATCCATGACATCGGTGCTGGCGGTTTATCAAACGCCGTGCCGGAAATTATCCATGACTGCGAACGCGGCGGGCGTTTCCAGCTGCGTAACGTACAAAACGCCGACAAGGGCTTGTCGCCCATGCAAATCTGGAGCAATGAATCCCAGGAGCGTTATGTCATCGCCATTAAGCCTGAGGCACTGGATTTGTTCACCGCGTTTTGTGAACGCGAACATTGCTTGTTTGCCGTGATTGGCGAAGCTACCGAAGAACAACATTTATCCTTGAACGATGAATGGCTAGACGGTACGCCAGTTGATATTCCTATGTCGTTGCTGTTTGGCAAGCCGCCGAAAATGCACCGTGATGTTAAACGTGTTAAAGCCAGCACCCAAGCCTTGGATTTTACCGGTGTTGATCTGAGTGACGCGATTAAACGGGTATTGTCATTCCCTGCCGTGGCCGACAAAAGTTTTCTGATTCATATTGGCGACCGCTCGATTACCGGCTTAGTAGCAAGAGATCAACTGGTCGGGCCGTGGCAAGTGCCGGTAGCCGATGTGGCGGTGACCGCTTCCGGTTTCCATGCACTCACTGGCGAGGCAATGGCGATGGGCGAACGCGCACCGATTGCCATCGTTGATGCACCGGCTTCTGGACGCATGGCAATCGCCGAAGCCTTAACTAATCTGGCCGCCGCCCGTATTGATTCGCTACGGGATGTTAAATTGTCCGCCAACTGGATGGCCGCCGCCGGTGTCAACGGCGAAGATGCCGCGCTGTTTGATACCGTCAAAAGCATCGGCATGGAGCTGTGCCCCGCGTTAGGGATTGCCATTCCGGTCGGTAAAGATTCTTTATCAATGAAAACCGTGTGGCAAGATATTGGCGGCGAAAAAACCATGACTGCGCCGCTATCGTTAGTGGTTACCGCGTTTGCGCCCGTGCTGGATATTAGCCTGACGCTGACCCCACAGTTGCAAAGTGGCGAAGACAGCGTGCTGATTTTGCTTGACTTGGGTGCGGGTAAAAATCGCTTGGGCGGCTCAGTATTGGCGCAGGTATATCGACAAATCGGTAGCCAATGCCCTGATTTAGACGATCCTTTGTTAATGAAAGCGTTCTTTGAGTCGATCCAAATATTAAATTCTCAAGGTAAATTATTGGCTTATCATGATCGTTCGGACGGCGGCTTATTAGCGACTGTTGCCGAAATGATGTTCGCAAGTCGCTTGGGTGCGGCACTCAATTTGGATCAACTCGGTGATAATATTCTCGACAGCTTGTTTAACGAGGAGCTGGGCGCGGTGCTGCAAGTGCGCCAGTCAGAATGTGAAGAAGTGGTGAGCTTTTTACAGCACGCCGGTTTAATTGATTGCACGTTTGTGATTGGCCAGGTGATTGTCGCGCCGTACTTAACGCTATCCTTGGCCGGAAAAATGCTGTATTCGGCCAACCGTAGCGCATTGCAACAGATGTGGTCAGAAGTCAGTTACCGGTTGCAAGCCTTACGGGATAACAATGCGTGTGCCAAGCAGCAATTTGGGCGTATAAGCGATAACTACGACCCTGGTCTCCATGCCCATATCACTTTTGATATGAATGAGGACATCAGCGCCCCGTTTATTGCGCTCAGTCGGCCTAAAATCGCCATTCTAAGAGAACAAGGTGTTAACGGCCATGTGGAAATGGCGGCGGCGTTTGATAGAGCCGGTTTTGCCAGTATCGATGTCCACATGACCGACATTATTCATGGCCGTATCAGCTTGCAAGACTTTATCGGCTTGGCCGCGTGCGGTGGGTTTTCTTACGGCGATGTACTGGGTGCTGGCGGCGGTTGGGCTAAATCCATCTTGTTTAATCCGCGTGCCCGCGATGAATTTAGCGCGTTTTTCCAACGTACCGATACCTTTGCCTTAGGGGTGTGCAACGGTTGCCAAATGATGTCGGGGTTAAAAGAGATTATCCCTGGTGCCGAGCATTGGCCACGATTCTTACGCAATACCTCGGAGCAATTTGAAGCCCGTGTAGCAATGGTTGAGGTACAAGCATCACCCTCCATTTTATTGGCGGGTATGGCAGGCAGCAGAATGCCGGTGGCTATCGCGCACGGTGAAGGCCGCGCTGAATTCTCATCTGATGCCACGCCATTAATTGCGCTGCGTTATGTGAGTAATTATGGCAAAATCACCACGGATTTTCCGGCTAATCCCAATGGTTCAGTGGATGGCATAACGGGTCTGACCACAGCCGATGGCCGCTTTACCATTATGATGCCGCATCCTGAGCGCTGTTTTAGAAGCTTACAAAATTCGTGGTATCCTAAAGACTGGCAAGAACACGGCGTATGGATGCGGTTGTTTAGGAATGCTAGGGCATGGGTGGGCTAAAAAACCCTAAAAACCACATCGTAGAGACATAAAATCTTGCGGCTATGTACTAAAAAAGCGGGGCAAAAAACAATAATACTCAAGTAGGCTGGGCTGTCTGCTGTTTGGCAACCCAACATGAGCAACGACTTGGTCATATTGGGTTGAGAAAAAATATTCAACCCAACCTACATTTTGTCCCACCTTAAGTTGGCAGCAGATTGCCATGAAAACGTTGTCAAAGCATTGGTAAATTAGCCGACAATCCACTATTATCGTATGAAATGAGCCGCCAAAATGACATCGATAACTTTTAGACAGATTATTTTTAGACTAAGCATGATGGGTCTGATCTTGGGTATACTGATCAACACCTACGATATATTATTCGGCTCGGTTTTGGAAGCCTTACATATCCTGTTTGAAGTCATCGAAGTGGTGTTAGATAACGTCGTTGAAAGTATTTTTCATACCGGTGTACACGAAACTCAAACCATCGTGTTTTATCTGCTCGTTGCCATTGGTGTAGGTGTTTGTTACGGTTTATCGCATGCCTTTGTTAAACTGTTCCATTCCATAACCGATACCTGCACCAGCTGTAAAACCATGAGCCAACTGTATTGGCATGACATTACAATCATCCAGAAAATTCTCTGGATAGGCGGTTTAATCTTAGTATTTATTGCCAGTTTAATGTTTTTTGGCTTGATGTAATTCAATAATATTCGATACTATCGGGTATTTTCTATAGTGTATCTTCCCTCTCACTCGTCTAACGTACAACCCACGAGAAGATTTATGACCTTGCAAATTTTTCGCACCAAACACATTCGTACACACAGCGATAACGAGCAGTCACTCAATCGCTGTTTATCCGCGTGGGATCTCACTTTTCTAGGCATAGGTGCGATTATCGGCACCGGAATTTTTGTGCTAACAGGTATTGCGGCCGCCACCCAATCGGGACCTGCTATCGTATTGTCGTTTGTTATTGCGGGCTTTGCCTGTGCGTTTGCCGCCCTTGCCTATGCAGAATTATCGGCAGCAATCGGTGGTTGTGGCAGTGCTTATGGCTATAGCTATGCGGCGTTTGGCGAACTAATGGCGTTTATTATCGGCTGGGATTTATTGTTAGAATACGCTATTTCAGTGGCGGCAGTAGCCAATGGCTGGTCGGGATATTTTAACAATGCACTTACGGCGATGGGGATTGGGCTACCCGATATACTCACCAAAGCCCCTAAACTAGGCGGATTAATTAATTTGCCGGCTTCAGCGATTATCTTACTGCTTATGGTATTACTTATTATCGGCGTTAAACAAAGTGCCAAAGCCAATAACGCAATGGTGCTTATAAAATTAATCACCATCAGCATTTTTATTGGTGTGGCGGTGTTTCATGTTCATCCTGAAAACTGGCATCCGTTTATGCCGTTCGGTTGGTTTCAAACCTTGCCAGATGGCAAAACTACCGGCGTTTTGGCGGGAGCCTCGTTGGTATTTTTTGCCTATGTGGGTTTTGACGCAGTATCTACCGCCGCTGAAGAAGCGCAAAATCCACAACGTGATTTACCATTCGGTATCGTTGCTTCTTTATCTTTTTGTACGGTTATTTATATTGTTGTCTCAGCGTTATTAACCGGCGTTGTACCCTATACCGAACTTAATGTGTCATCGCCCGTAGCACATGCTTTAAAGTTGATTGGCTTTAACTCGGCATCAGCATTGATTTCTACTGGCGTTATTGCAGGGCTTACCACGGTTATGTTAGTGTTGTATTACGGTTTAACACGTATTATTTTTGCCATGTCACGCGATGGCTTATTATCGCCATTTTTCAGCAAGGTAAATCACAAAACCCAAACACCGGTACGAGTGATTGTTATGTGCGGCGTAATAATGGCGTTAATAGCAGGGTTAATACCGCTGGGTGATTTAGCCGAATTAGTCAATATAGGTACATTGGCGGCTTTTGTTCTGGTTTGTTTGGGGGTTATTGTCTTACGTATCACCCAGCCAGATCTGCACCGTCCTTTTAAATCGCCGTTTAGCCCCTTGTTTCCGGTATTAGGTATGCTGTCTTGCAGTGCGCTGATGCTATTTTTACCCGCACTTACTTGGCTGCGCTTTGCTGTGTGGCTAGTTCTAGGACTGATTGTCTACTTTAGCTATTCTATGCACAATAGCCAGCTGGCCAAATCTCCCTAACACAGCACGCATATGGCAAGACGTTACAAACACAGCCTAGAAGAAATTGCAGCGCTGATTTTACACGCCGCAGAAACCATCGTTATTGAAGAAGGTTATGCTGCATTAAACGCCCGTAAAATTGCGCTGGCTGTCGGCTATACCATTGGCAGCATCTATATGGTTTTTGATAGCATGGGGGATGTAGTATTGCATATTAATACAAAAACTCTCGCTGAAATGACCGCTTATTTGCAACATAATCAGAGCAAAAATACCCACAGCGCATTGGAAAGTTTAGCCAAAAACTATTTCGACTACGCCACACAAAATTTTAACAAATGGCAGTTGCTATTTGAATACACTGCCTCTAAAAACAAAGCATTACCCCCCTGGTATCAACAACAACTGGATAGCAGTTTTCATGTCATTACTTCTCTGGTCATAGATACTCTACCAAACCGCACAGATATTGACAGCACATTGGCTGTTAAAACACTCTGGGGCGGCCTTCATGGCATTTATGCCTTATCAGTATCGCATAAATTAGGTGCAATTGATGGCAGCCAGCGTGACGCTAGCCGCATCTTATTAGTTCGTAGCTTTATAGCGGGCTGGATTGCCGAATCAGATAAAATTCAAAAAGTCAAGTGAACTAATTCACACACCACACGGTAAAAGTTCACAGATTTTAGTGTATTTTTTAAGTAAACTGCACCTAGGTAAAGAAAAATATCAGCAATTAACAGGGTTAACCTTGTGTTTATAGCGTTTCTTTACCTAAGAGCGCTTGTAGATTGGTTTGCACCAACAGAAACCGCTAATCAACGCGCAATGCCAATGTCCAATAGACGTATTGTGGCGCATTGCCTAGTGGTCAACCCACCCTGCAATTTTGTTCTATCGTAAGTCTTGTGTGCATCCGACAAAACGACATTGACCGACTACTAGTACTCAGTCACTCTTTAAATGTCGAATAACAGCCCCCATAAACAAGTTTCACGTAA